>DAOWIN010000086.1 GCA_030640885.1 Candidatus Omnitrophota bacterium | reverse complement strand
GGAATTAAATCAAGAGTTTAAGAAAGCGTTGGATTTGATTGAAAATACTGCTCAAAATGTTTTCATTACCGGCAAAGCAGGCACAGGCAAATCCACATTTCTTGAGTATTTTCGCAATACAACAAATAAAAAGGTGGCGGTATTGGCGCCCACAGGGGTTGCGGCATTAAATGTAGGCGGGCAAACCATTCATTCCTTTTTTAAATTTAAACCGGACATCACTCTTCAGAAGATAAAAAAGAAAAGCAATAAAAAAATCTATAAAAAAATAGATATTATTATCATTGATGAAGTTTCTATGGTGCGGGCAGATTTGCTTGACTGCATTGATAAGTTTTTAAGATTAAACGGGAAAAGTTCGCAACTTTCTTTTGGGGGAACGCAGATGGTTTTTATCGGCGATTTGTATCAGCTTCCTCCTGTGGTAACCGGCAAAGAAAGAGAGATGTTTAGAACTTACTATAAAAGCGTTTATTTTTTTGACGCCAAAGTTTTTGATGCTTTTCCTATGGAATTTATTGAGTTTGAAAAGGTATACCGACAGAAAGATAAGCAGTTCATAGATTTGTTGAATAAAATTCGCAACAATTCTGTTACTGATAAAGAATTAGGTTTGCTCAATCAAAGAGTGGGAGCCGAATTTGAAAGCAATAAAAAATCAAAATATTCCATTTATCTTACCACCACTAATAAAATGGCATCTCAAATTAATGAGCAATATCTTAATGAATTAAAAACAAGATCTTACAGTTATAAAGCTATAGTTGAGGGAAACTTTGAGCAAAAATATTTTCCTACCGATCGTAACTTGCGCATAAAAAGCGATTCGCAAATTATGCTTCTTAATAATGATGCTTCCAAAAGATGGGTGAATGGAACAATCGGCAAAATTATAGATGTCAAAAGCAAGAAAAAAGAGCAAGATATTATTATAGTAAAGTTATCTAATGGCGCGATTGAAGAGGTTTCCCCGCATAAATGGGAAATCTTCCATTTTCGCCTTAATGAAAAAACTCATAAACTTGAGACAGAAGTAGTGGGCTATTTTATTCAGTATCCAATGAAATTAGCCTGGGCAATGACCATACACAAGAGTCAGGGAAAGACCTTTGATATGGCCATTATTGATGTGGGTAGAGGAACATTTGCTCATGGACAGATGTATGTGGCTTTAAGCCGATGTATATCTTTAGATGGTATTGTTCTTAAACAGCCAATCCAAAAGAGGCATATTTTAATGGATTGGCGGGTGGTGCGGTTTATGACAAAGTATCAATATAATTTATCCGAAAAATCTATATCTTTGGAGGAGAAAATTGGGCTCATTAAGCAGGCAATAGAAAATAAAATATTTTTAGAAATCGTTTATTTGAAATCAAACGATGAAAAATCTAAAAGGACTATTAAGCCTTGCAATGTGGGAGAGAAGACATATTTGAATAAACCGTTTATGGGGGTTGAAGGATTTTGTCTTAAAAGAAAAAGCGAGCGCGTTTTCAGGGTTGATAGAATTTTGAAAATGAGATTGGTTAAAAAATCTGCTTAAAAAAGGGAGAGGTATCGCGAAAATGAATAAAAAAACTGCCATATTGGTTATTCACGGAATAGGCGAGCAAGAACCATTTGAAACTTTGGATAATTTTGTGAGACCGTTTGCCGATTCGTATTTAAAACAAATAAGGACCAATTACCCCGATGCCTCTATTCAAAAAAGGCATTCTCTAAAGCAGTTTCCAAATTGGATAGAAAGCTGTGTTTCACTTATTCCAAGCATTTCCAATAAACCAACACTGGATATATATGAGTATTACTGGGCTCATAAAACGCAGAGAAAAATTAGCTCAAGCGAGGTTGTTCAATGGTTATTGGATGTTGGCGAAGGGGCAAAGGCATTTTATAAAAGGCAGGGGCAGAAAGAGCGGGAGAAAAACGATATTCTTTTTACGCGGGATGGAGAATTCAACTATGTGAAATATTTGATAAATATGTTAAGCTTTACAGGTTGGTTGCGAGGTTTATTGCGATGTCTAAATTTGGTTGTTGTTCATAAACCTATCTGGATTAAAGTGCTTAGCAAAGTTGTCGGCTATATACTAAAAAGACCGTTAGTAGATTCTTTGGGGGATATTGCTCTTTACACCAGCGCAGATAGAAAATCAGAATACTTTGATGTTCGTCAGGCAATACTCAAGGAAGCAGTTGAAAAAGCAAAGTTTCTCATTGAAAATAAGGAATATGAAAGGGTAATTTTAGCAGGACATTCATTAGGAAGCGTAATTGCTTATGATACATTGAGTAGATTAAACAAGGAAATGAATGTAGATAGCCGCTTGCGGGAATACGCCTCCAAGTTAAAGGGTTTAATAACCTTTGGCTCGCCCCTGGACAAAATTGCCTTTTTCTTTGATGAAAAAATAAATAAAAAGAAACAAAACATTCGTTACGCAATTGTGTCTCAGCTCAATGGCTTCAAAAGGGTTAATGTAGATACTACAACCCTTGATAAAGGGATTGAGCAATACTTTGAGCATGTGAAGTGGTTAAATTTTTGGAGCGGGCAAGACCCTGTAAGCGGGCATTTGGATATATACAGAGATGTCAAAAACATTGTGATAAACTTTTCCGAGAGAATTAAGGGGCGTAAAAGGATAACTCCTCAAAAGGCGCACTTATTATATTGGCAATCTGAGGAAATGTATCGGAAAATTATATCCAGTTTATTGGGCTAATGGAGTTAATAGAGTTTATTGGGTTTATGGAGTTTATGGAGTTTATGGAGTTTATAGAGTTAATAGAGTTAACTTTAGAGGAGACACAAAATGAGATTGTTTTTAAAGGTAATTTTAGTAGTAATCTTGAATTGTTTTATTAGCTTGCCGTTATATGCCCAGCAGAATACAAAAGGGGCGATAGTAAAGGTGTATACTGTGTGCAATGAGCATGATTATGGCAAGCCTTGGCAGATGCTTGGTCAGCAAAGACGTACCGGTTCAGGATGCATTATCAGTGGAAAAAGGATTTTAAGCAATGCCCATGTGGTTGGCGACCAGATGTTTATACAGGTAAAACGGGCAGGGCAGGCAAAAAAATATACTGCCAAAGTAGAGGCAGTAGCTCATGAATGCGATCTTGCTATTTTAAAGGTTGCCGATGAGGCATTTTTCGCTGATAGCGAGCCGTTAGAAGTCGGTTCATTGGTGGAGGTTAGAGATAAAGTTGCTGTTTATGGTTTTCCCAGAGGGGGGGATGAGCTATGCATTACCGAGGGTATTGTTTCGCGTATAGAGCATCAATATTATACTCACAGCGGCGTAGCTTTGTTAAGTTGCCAAATTGATGCGGCAATCAATCCCGGCAGTAGCGGGGGACCTGTAATTAAAGATAATAAAATAGTAGGTGTAGCTTTCCAAGCCGCAGAGGGAGAAAATATTGGTTATATGGTTCCAGCCGTTGTTGTTAAGCATTTCTTGAAAGATATAAAAGATAATAAGTATGACGGAATTCCGCTTTTGGGAATAAATTTTCAGAATATGGAAAATCCCAGCATTAGGCTTAAATATAATATGAATGAGAAGCAAACAGGGATATTGGTAGGCAGAGTCTATCCCTGCTCTTGCGCAAAAGAAATATTAAAATCAGGGGATGTTCTTCTTTCTATTGAGGGAAAGAATATAGAAAATGATGGAACAATAGAATTTAGGAGTAATGAAAGAATGTTTTTCGGCTATGTTCTTCAGCGTAAATATATTGGCGAAACAGTAAAGCTAAAGATTTTAAGAAGCGGCAGGATTAAGAATGTGAAAATTAAATTGACAACTACGGTAAATTCCTGCCGATTAGTGCCTTACCAGCAGTATGATATATCTCCCACATATTACACCATAGGAGGATTAGTATTCCAACCTTTGACAATGAACTATTTAGGAATGTGGGGGGATATAAGAAATGTTCCTGTAAATTTAGCCAATTACTTTTTTTATGAAGAGCCTGCTGAAGAAAGAAGGCAGGTGATTGTATTAACCAACATTTTAGCCAACGAAATTAATGTAGGGTATGAATGGCTCGAGAATAGTGTGGTTGTTTCCGCTAATGGCGAAAAAATTTCTACTATACGGAATTTAGTTTCAGCTATTGAAAACAACAAAAAAAGATACCATACCATTGTAACCAAAAGGGGAAAGCAGATAGTTTTGGACAGAAAGGAATTGAATAAAATAAGCAAACAGATTTTGGACAAGTATAACATTGATTTGGATAGGTCAGAGGATTTAAAAGACATTTTGTAAAGCAGGATGGGAATTTATTAGTGCAATCAGCTATAACGAAGTTATAGCAAGGAGGAAAAAAATTATGCTTAATTTAAAAGACCTTGGAGATATGACCAAAATAGCCGGTCAGGCAAAAGAGATGCAAAAACAGCAAGACCGGAAGCATCAGGAGCAGATTAACTTATTAAACCGCATAGCACTTACTTTAGATAAAATATTAGTTGAAGTTAAAAGAAAATAAGGGGCGGGTTGCGTGCATCTTGCACCCACTTCCACCTCATTTCTAATATACCTCACTTCCACCTCCACTTCCACCTCGTAGGTGGAAGTGGGTAAATATGTTAAATAAAATTATTGAAAATAAAAGAGCGGAAATAGCAAAAGCAAAGGAGGATTTCCCGTTTGAGGAAATGCTTAAAAAAATAGATTCTCCCGATTTTAAAAAATCCTGCCTAAAAAGGGATTTTAAAAAGGCGATAGAAAATTCGCATTTAGCCCTAATTGCCGAGGTTAAACAAAAATCCCCTTCCTGCCCAAAATTCAGAGATAACTTTGATTACCTAAAAATTGCTCAAATTTATGCTCGCTCAGGAGCAAAGGCAATTTCTGTGCTCACCGATAAAAGCTTTTTTGGCGGCGAGCTAAAATATTTAAGCGAAATTAAACAAAACACTGCTTTACCTGTTTTGCGCAAGGATTTTATTATTGACGAGTATCAAATTTACCAATCGCTTTTTTATAAAGCCGATGCGGTTTTGTTTATTGCCTGTTTATTGGATGAAAAGAAGCTTGAAAATTTTCTGCAAATTTGTCGGCAATTAAATCTTGACGCTCTGGTGGAAACGCATAACTGTGAAGACTTGCAAAAGGTGCTAAATACATCGGCTGAAATTATCGGGATTAATAACCGCAATTTAGATAGTTTAGAGATTGATCTAAAAACTACGGAGAAGCTCATAAAATTAATTCCCAAAGGTAAAGTCATCGTGAGCGAAAGCGGGATTAAGACAAAAGAGGATATAAAATATTTGGGCGATTTAGGTATAAATGCTGTGCTGATTGGCGAAACGCTTTTAAAAAGTGAGGATATTGAGGAAAAGATAAGAGATATTATGGGGGATGTCGCTTGATTGTGCAGGTTATAAAAAATCCTCTTTTGCCAAAATTTACAGGATAGAAAAGTATCGTCTAATATGCTATTATAGATTGAAGGCGATATTATGCAGGATAAGTTTTTGCAAGGTTTTTCTCGTTGGCGGTGAACCCCGTTAGAAAAGACGGGGCTTTAAAGCTCACCTTTTCTAT
>DAOWIN010000148.1 GCA_030640885.1 Candidatus Omnitrophota bacterium | reverse complement strand
TTTATCAATTTTGGCAAGATGCCAAAATTGAGTTAGGAGGATACTATGCAGATGCAAGAGTTATTTAAATTGGCTGTAGAAAAAAAAGCTTCAGATTTACATTTGGCTGTGGGAAGTTGTCCTATTTTGCGCATTAATGGAGAGTTGACGAAAACAGATTTTGAGGTACTTACTCCTCGAGAGAGCAAAAGATTAGTGTATTCTCTTTTAAGCGAGGTGCAAAGGAAACAGTTTGAGGAAACTTTAGAGCTTGATTTTTCTCTGTCTATTCCTGGCTTAAGCCGCTTTCGCGTAAATGCGCATCAACAAAGAGGGAGTATAGAGGCAGCTTTGCGTGTTATCTATTACGATATTCCTACTTTAAATGACTTAAGTTTGCCACCGATAGTAACGGCTTTTGCTCGCAAAGAAAGCGGATTAATTTTGGTTACTGGACCCACGGGGATGGGAAAAACAACTACCTTAGCGGCGATGATTGATCTAATTAACCGGGAAAAAAAACGTATGATTATTTGCATTGAAGATCCTGTAGAATATGTGCATCGACATAATAAAAGTATTGTCAAACAAAGAGAGGTTTATTCTGATACAAAGTCTTTTGCCGAAGCTTTAAAAAGGGCGTTGCGTCAGGATCCCGATGTAATTGTCATCGGCGAGATGCGTGATTTAGAAACCGTTTCTTTGGCTTTGACCGCATCTGAAACTGGACATTTGGTCTTGGCAACTCTGCATACTCCAGATGCGGCGCAAACTATTGACCGAATAATTGATGTTTTTCCTCCTTTCCAGCAGCAAACTATAAAGGTGCAGTTAGCGGGAAGTTTGGAGGGAATAATCTGTCAGCAATTGCTGCCTCGTTTAAATGCCGAAGGTCGAATAGTAGCTACAGAGATCTTGATTAAAACCCCAGCCGTAGGCAATTTGATTCGCGAGCATAAAACTGAACAAATTCCAACAATTATTCAAACAGGGGTAAGTTTAGGGATGAAAACTATGGACAGGTCTTTAAGAGAACTTTGCCAGAGAGAGGCTATTAGTTACGAAGTAGCTATGACTAAAGTTAAAAACCCGGCAGAATTTAAGGAAGTTGGGAAGCGTAGGTAGCCGTTGGCAAATAAGATGCAAATGAAACTTAGCGCTTATGTTAAAAGATTTGACGATGATATAAACACGGATGTAATTATCTCCGGAAGATACAAGTTCTCGATTACTGATATGGTAGAACTTGCTAAACATATTATGGAGGATATTCGCCCTGATTTTTATAACGAAATTAAGGACAAAGAGGCGTTTATTGTTGCCGGTAAAAATTTTGGTTGCGGTTCTTCGCGAGAGCAAGCTCCTTTAGCGCTAAAAGCCGCTGGCATTAAAGCAGTAATTGCCAGCAGTTTTGCCCGCATCTTTTATCGTAATTCTTTTAATATTGGTTTACCTCTTATTGTCTGTGATACAAAGGAGATTAAAGAAAACGATTTTTTAGAGATAGATATGGATGAGGGAGTTTTAAAAATAAAAGAATTTAAAGAAATAAATTTTTCCATTCCTTTTTTGATGAAGGAAATTTTGGAAGCGGGGGGAGGGATGGAATACTTTAAAAAAATGACGAATTTTCAAATGACGAATGACGAATAAATATTCGGTCGCTTTTTTCGTCATTCGGATTTCGGGTTTCGTCATTTATTACCATGCGTAAGATTACTTTTATTTCCGGTGATGGTATTGGTCCGGAGATAAGCGAATTAGCCAAAAGGTGTATTGAAGCTACGGATGTGCGAATTGAGTGGGAAGAAGCCTTTGCTGGCGAAGAAGCGCTTAAAAGGTTTAACACCCCCTTGCCGGAAGCAACCCTGCAATCAATCAAACGAAATAAAATTGCCATCAAAGGCCCGGTAACTACACCCGTAGGTAAGGGTTTCCGTTCGGTAAATGTTCAGATGCGGCAGGAATTGGGACTTTATGCCTGCCTGCGTCCCTGCAAATCATTTTCGGGAGTGAACTCGCGGTATGAAGATATAGACTTAACCATTATTCGTGAGAATAGCGAGGATTTGTATGCTGGCATTGAATTTAAAGAAGGCAGTAGAGAAGGCAAGGAAATAATTGAGCATATTCAGCAGCTGAAAGGGGTTAGTGTTTCTTTAGATTCTGCTATTTCCATAAAGCCAATTTCCCGATATGCATCAAAAAGGATTTTTCGTTTTGCCTTTGAATATGCCAAAAAGAACGGCAGAGATAAGATTACAGCGGTGCATAAAGCAAACATAATGAAATATAGCGATGGGCTTTTTTTGGAAAGCGGAAGGGAAATAAGCAAGCAATACCCAGACATTGAGTTTGAAGATAAAATTGTGGATAATATGTGTATGCAGTTAGTTCTCAGGCCGCAAAAATATGGTGTGTTGGTTTTGCCGAATCTCTATGGCGATATTATTTCCGACCTCTGCGCTGGTTTAATTGGTGGTTTAGGAATAAGTCCTGGGGCAAACATCGGTGATAATATTGCCCTGTTTGAACCCACACATGGCAGCGCGCCCAAATATAAGGACAAAAATAAGGTAAATCCTGCAGCAATGATTCTCTCTGCTGTTTTAATGCTGCGTTATCTAAAAGAAGATACAGCCGCCGACAGAATAGAGAAAGCGGTTAAAAATGTAATCAAAGAGGGGAAAGTGGTTACCTACGATTTAGGAGGCACAGCCGGGACGAGCGAAATGGGGGAAGAAATAATAAGAAAGGTAGCAAGTAGCAAAAATAAAATGACTAATTGACCTAAATGGTAGCCACCCAGCAACCAGCCACCCAGATGCCCAGCTGGGAAACTGGGGGTCTGGGAAACTGGGTGACCCAATGAGTTAGAGCAATTAGACATTAGAAATTGGAAGATTATCTTTGTTTCTGCTAATGTTCGCTTAAAACGCAAAATTCCTAGTGAAAAGTTAAAAATGAAAAGTGAAAAAAGAAAAATTGCCATTATTGGAGCAGGAAAGATAGGAGCGACATTAGCGATGCGGGTTGCCGAAAATGACTTAGCCGATGTTCTTCTTTTAGATGTAAAGGAAAACCTTGCCCACGGCGTAGTTTTAGACCTAAAAGATAACCTGTCAATTTTAGGTTGTCCGCAAAGAGTTAATTATGCTATAGACTATTTAGAGCTTGCAGGTGCAGATATAGTTGTAATCACTGCCGGCTTTTCTCGCAAGCCCGATATGAGTCGGGAGGATTTGTTAGGCAAAAATGAGGAGGTTATAAGAGAAATTACTCTAAAAATAAAGAGATATATCCCCAATGCAATAATTATTGTAGTTACCAATCCTTTAGATATAATGACTTATTTGGTTTATAAAATAAGCGGATTTTCCCGCCCAAAAGTTATGGGAATGTCGGGAGTTTTGGATGCTGGGCGTTTCGGCGGTCTTATTGCTGATGAATTGAAGGTCTCGGCGCAAAATATTCAAGCAATGGTAATGGGAATGCATAGCGATCTAATGCTTCCACTACCGAAGTATTCTACGGCTTATGGAGTTTCTATTAGACGAATATTAGACAGAGAAAGGGTTGAACAATTGCTGAAAAAAACAAGAAAAAGAGGGGCAGAGATTGTTTCTTATTTAGCTTGCAGCGCCCATTATGCCCCTTCTGCCGCTGTTTTTTTGATGTTAAAGGCAATATGCAATAATGAAAAAAGGGTTTTGCCTGTTTCTGTTTATTTAGAAGGAGAATATAATTTAAGTAATGTCTGCTTAGGGGTGCCGGTTAAAATCGGCGGAAAGGGGATAGAGGAAATTGTTGAGTTAGAATTGGATAAAGAAGAAAAGAAAATATTGCAGGAATCGGCTAAAAAGGCGAAGGAGGGAATTAGGAAATTAGGGATATACTCCAAGAGAAAAATATAAAATAAAATGACTAATTGACCTAAATGGTAGCTGTCCAGCAACCAGTCACGCAGTCGCCCAGATGGGAAACTGAGGGTCTGGGGAACTGGGTGACCCAATGAGTTAGAGCAATTAGACATTAGAAATTGAAAAATTATCTCTGTTTCTGTTAATGTTTGATAAAAACGCAAAAATTCTGTTTCTACTTTCTCTTTTCTCTCTTTTACTTTCCTCCTGTTCTTCCTCACCCCTTCATGATAGCCGCATTTTTTTGGGAACTACCATCGAGATTAAAGCGCTGAGAGCAAATAAGAAAGATACCCAACAAAAGATAAATTTAACCTTTGCCGAAATAGAAAAATTAGAAAAGATATTCAATTATTATGATCAGCAAAGCGAACTTTTTGAATTAAACAAGAATGCGGCTCGACAGCCAATAAGGGTAAGCGAAAGCTTGTTTTCGGTTGTTAAAAAAACGATTGAATTTTCTCGGCTTACTGAAGGGGCATTTGACCCTACTGTTCATTCCCCGAACAAACAAACAAGTTATAAAAATATTATCTTAAACGGAGAAGAAAAAACCATTTTTTTTGATAGAAAAGGATTAACTATAGATTTAGGCGGATGCGCAAAGGGATATATTGTTGACCAAGCTGCTAAAAAACTGAAAGAATTTGGGATTAAGTCCTTTTTAATAAATGCCGGCGGTGATATAATAGCAGGGGGAAAAAAATGGAGGATAGGCATACAGCATCCTCTAATAGAAAATAAGATATTAAAAGTTTTAAATTTAAAAAATAAAGCAATCGCCAGCTCAGGGAATTATTTGCGTTTGCATATCATTAATCCTCAAGATAAAAAAGCCGCGCAGCGCGGGATTTTAAGTGTTACAGTTATTTCTGATAGTTGTTTTAAAAGTGACATTTTAGCTACTGCCTTTTTTGTTTTAGGGAAAGATAAAACATTAAAGTTGATTAAGAGTTTAAAAGATGATATAAAGGGATTTGTGGTATTTGAGCAAGGCGGAAAAATAAAGATTGTTCAATTAAAAAATGGGGTAGAGTTGATAATAAAGCAATCGGGGAGAGCAAGATGAGAAAATATTTAAGTATTTTTTACTGTTTTTTTATTCTGTTATTCCATTGTTCTAACGCAAGAGCAGAGGAAGTGAATAAAATTGTGGCTGTAGTGAATAATGGAGTAATTACTCAGCAAGAGTTGGATTATAGCCTTTTGCCTTTGTATGAACAGTATAAAGCCGTTTATCAAGGCGAGGATTTAAACAGAAAAATAAAAAAGGCGGAAAAAGACATTTTAGAGCAGATGATTGAAAATAAATTGATTTTTCAAGAGGCAAAGAAAAAGGGGTTTGAAGCAGTAGAGGAGGAGATAGAAAAAGAGATTAATGAAGCAAAAAAGGCTTTTGCTTCGGTAGAAGAGTTTAACAAAACTTTGGAACGGGAAAATTTTAATATTCAGAAATTAAAACAGAAATATGAACGGCAGATTATAATTAGGAAAGCAGTACGAGGTTATCTTGCCGAGAAGGTAAGGATTACTCCCCAGGAAATATCCTCTTATTATCAGCAGCATAAAGATGATTGGACGCAACAACGAAAGGTTAAAGTAAGAATGATTTCCACCAAGTCGGAAGACGAAATTGTAGAGGCATTGGACAAATTGAGAGCAGGAAACGATTTTAATCTTGTTGCCCGCGAATATTCTGCAAACGGGGACGAGGAAGTAAAATTTATATCAAAAGGGGAGATGGTTGCTGAAATTGATAATGTTATTTTTAGTCTGAAGATTGGGGAGATTTCAGGGTTGATAAAAACAGAGGTTGGTTACCATATTTTTAAGGTAGAGGGAAAACAGCAAAGGAAGATAAGTGGATTACCCAAGGTGATGGGCGAGATTGAAAACATCCTATGGCAAAAAAAGAGCGCGCGGGAACTTGCCAAATGGATAGAGGAATTAAAGCAGGATGCCTATATTGAGATTAGATAAATCATGCTGCAAGCCACAGGTTGCAGGTTGCAGGCAAGAAAGAAGAAAAAAGAAACCGCAAGTCGTAAGTCACAAGAAAAAACCTGAAGCCTGCAGCTTGCGACCTGCAGCTTGCAAGATTGGAATTACATTAGGAGATGCCGCGGGAATTGGGCCAGAGGTAATTTTAAAGGCGCTCAGTAGTAAAAAATTTAAGAAAACAAAATTTTTAATTATCGGCGACAAAAAGGTAATTCAAAATACAATTGATAGATTAAAGATTTCTTTGGTATCGCAAGCTGCTATTTTAGATCTTTCCAACATAAATTTTAGATTTACTCTTGGAAAAACAAACCAGAGATTAGGTAAAGCGGCTGTTGAATGTATTGAGAAGGGGGTAAGGCTTGCTCAGGAAGAAAGGATAGATGCTTTGGTAACTGCCCCTATCAGTAAGCAAGCGATAAATTCAGCAGGCTGCAATTATCCCGGGCATACGCAGTTGTTGGCACACCTGACAGGAGCAAAAGATACGGCAATGATGTTTAGCGGGCCCCTTTTTAAGGTGGTTTTGGCGACTACTCATTTGCCCCTAAAAGGGGTGAGCTGTTTATTAACTTCGCAAAGAATTTATAAAGTAATAAAATTGACAGCGGTTTTTCTTAAAAAATATTTTAATACAAAGCCAAAAATTGCTATTGCTGGTTTTAATCCCCATGCCGGAGAGGATGGGCTTTTAGGAAGCGAGGAAAAGGAGATAAAAAAAGCAGTGCAAAAAGCACATCGGGAGGGGATTAAAGCGGAAGGTCCTTTGCCTCCCGATGTGCTTTTTCATCAGATCTATTCTAAAAAATATGAAGTAGCAGTTGCGATGTATCACGACCAAGGGTTAATCCCCTTCAAGATGCTCAGTTTTGATAAGGGAGTAAATATAACATTGGGATTACCGATAATTCGCACCTCTCCAGACCATGGCACTGGTTTTGACATTGCCGGGAAAGGGATTGCTAATCCGCAGTCAATGATTGAGGCGATAAAGATGGCAGAGTTTCTTAGTAGAAAGAAATGACCAATTACTCAATGACGAATGACGAATGAATGACTAATGTCAAATGTTCAATAAAATGAATATTAACCTCATCGGTCATTGAAATAATTGGGTATTCTTAGTCATTCGGGTTTCGGATTTCGTCATTTGAGTTTAGTCTGTGAATATTCAAACCCTCTTTAAGAAATATGATTTTTATCCCAAAAAGAGGTGGGGGCAGAATTTTTTGGTTGATGGAAATATTAAACGCAAAATAATAAAAGCCGCTGATTTACAAAAAGATGATGTAGTTGTTGAAGTTGGCGCAGGGTTTGGAGTTTTGACTGAAGAGATTTTAAAAAAGGTAAAGCGGGTAATTGCGATTGAAAAAGATAGGCAATTGGTTGAAATATTAGAAGAAAGATTCAGAGATTTTCCTAATTTAGAGATTGTTAATAAGGATATTTTAAAATTTGATTTTATTGGCGTAGACAAGTGCAAAGTAATTGGTAATCTTCCTTATTATATTACTACGCCGATAATTTTCCATTTATTTAAGCGAAAAGAAATAATTGATTTTATTTTAATTACTGTGCAAAAAGAAGTGGGTGAGCGTTCAGTCGCTGAGCCCGGCGGAAAAGATTATGGCATTCTTTCTGTGAAAACAAAATTTTTTAGCGAACCCAGAAAAATTTTTAATATTTCGGCGAAATCTTTTTTCCCTATTCCTAAGGTAGATTCTTGTTTAGTAAAATTAGACATCTATAAAAAAAAGAAATATTCTGTTCAAAACGAAAGTTTGCTTTTTGGTGTAATTGAAGCCGCTTTTAGCCAGCGGCGGAAAACCATTCTTAATTGTCTAACAGATAGTTTTCCTTTAAACAAGAATTTGATTAAAAAAATATTAGCGGAGAGCAATATAGATTTTAATCAGCGGGGAGAAACGCTCAGCTTAGAAGAATTTATTAAACTGAATAAAAATGTGGAGGAAGCTTATGCAGTTTGAAAACAAAGACCTTGAATATATTGAGAAATTGGCGCGCATAAAACTGACGGTAGAAGAGAGAAAAGAGATTGCAGGGCAATTGAGCAAAATATTGGATTATGTTGATAAACTAAAGAAGGTAAAAATAGATAATAATGAATCTGATGTTTTTCTTCAAAAGAGAGAGAAAAAAAATATTCTTCGTCCCGATAAAATCAGGAAATCTTTGGCGGTTGAGGACGCGTTAAAAAATGCGCCCCAGAGAAAAGGCGACTTTTTCAAGGTGCCTAAGATTATAAGTTAACAGTCTGCAGTCTGCAGTCTACAGTTTGCAGTTTGCAGAAAAACAATCACCTGCCTTTATTCTTTTTTGTTCTCTGTTGACCGTTAACTGTAAACTGTTGATTGATATTTAAACCAAGAAGAGGAATGATAAAAAGGATAGCAGTATTGACAGTATGTTTTATGCTTTGGGGAATAGGGTATAGTTTTGCGGAGACTTTGTCTAATCATAGCTTTGAAGCGGGAACTGAGATATCGCATATTACCTACCGAGAGCCGGGAGTGATGAAAAACAAAGGTACAATGAAAGGAATATTCGCTTCTTATAGCCGTTACAAAAATCTTACCTGGAAGGCCGAAGGCAGATACAGTTTTGGTGAGGTAGATTATGAAAACTCAGGGACTATAGAAGATATAGATGATTACATAATAGAGATTAGAGGTTTGGTTAAGAATCCAGATTGCGGTCTTCCTTTATTGAAGAAGCATGCTACAAAGATTATCCCTTATGGCGGTATAGGATATAGGTATCTAAATGATAATTCGTCCAATATGATTAGTTCAACAGGGGCATGGGGTTATGAAAGAGAATCCAACTATATCTATACCCCAATAGGTATAGAAAGCATTACTGATTTAGATAACAACTGGTTTTTGGCGATGACCCTTGAGTATGATTACTTGTGGTGGGGGAAGCAAAAGAGCCATCTTGGTGATGTTCCCGGATACTATGATATTGAAAATAGACAAACCAAAGGGCGTGGCGGCAGGGGTTCTATAGAGTTGCAAAAAAGGGCTAAGCTAATAGATGTTGTTTTAGGATGCTTTATAAGATATTGGAACATTGAGGAATCGGAAACCACAACAGACCCTTCAGGGGCAAGTTGGGTTGAACCCAAAAATAATTCTACAGAATACGGGGTTAAATTTGCCTTTAGATTCTGAAATAGTTAAAAACTCAACTTTGGCAAAATGCCAAAGTTGAGCAAATTTCAAGCACCAAGCACCAAATAACAAATAAATCACAAGCTCCAAATTACAATTGACCCCATTAAATAAAATCCTTTGGATTTTAATTTACGAAGTAAATTATTTAACGGGGTGAACCTAAACAAAGAAAAAGAAAAATATT
>DAOWIN010000136.1 GCA_030640885.1 Candidatus Omnitrophota bacterium | reverse complement strand
CAGGCACGGATAAAAAGAGGACACGGATAGGCACGGATTATCCGTGAAAATCCGTATCTTTTGAATCCGTGTTAATCCGTGTTAAAAAAAAGAAGAAAAAATGTCCAGACATAAATTAGTATTTAAAATCATCGCTTTAGTCACCCTCCAAATCTTTATTTTCACTACATCCGCTTCTGCCTATCCTACCCTGACTAATTTATCAAAAGTAAAAAAAGAATTAAGGGTGCCGGCGTTTAGGGGTGACCCCAGCGAGATAGTAGAAAAATTGAATGAGGGTTCAAACCCTCAGAATCCTATTGCCAGGTTTGTAAAGGATGAAACAATTTTAGACTGGTCACTCAACGGAAAGTCGTTAGAAGAAATCCTAAGCAAAATTGTTAAGGAATATGATGTTCGTGGTTTTGACGGTTACGGTGAAAAAGAAAAATATCCACAGCAATTTGATGATAAGCTTCTTATTTGGATGGGACGGGCTTTGGGAACAGCTAAATTTACTTCCGAGCGTCATGGGCAAAAGGTGAAGTTAGAACCAGGAAATACCTTTATAGTTGGCGGAGACAATGGCCCATCAACAGAATGGGTTAAAGAAAACATTATAAGTGGTTTGAGAAAAACAGGAATTAATATTATTGATTTAGGGGTTTGTTGTTCCGGTGAGTTATACAGTAATATTTCGCGATTTGGTGCTCAAGGGGGCTTATATGTTACCCGCAGTCATGTTGAAATTGGAACTAATGGGTTTAAACCCGTAATTGGCGGTATTACTTTATATGGCGATATGTTGCAAGCATTAAAAAAGCAAATTCTTTCTACAGAATATAGAAAAGCGGATAAGTTAGGAACGATTGATAAATCTCCTTCTATACGGGGAAAATCAAGAGAAATGTATGTTGCCTCGCTTTTAGAAGAGTTTGACAGTTTAAACGAGACTTTAGATAAATTTCCAATGAAGATAGCCATAAATTTTGGTGGTGGGTCGGCGGTTTCTTACCGGAATGTTTTCGAGGAATTGTTAGGAGAGCATTTGGTAAAAATGTTTAGAGTGGAAAGTGACCCCCTTTGTGAAAAGGGAGGTCTTCCCGACCCTTCCCGTAGGGACGATACAGCCCTATCAAATGAAAAATGTAATATTATGAAGTATTCAAAAGAAAATCCTGATGTTATCATTATGAACTTTGATTTGGACGCAGATAGAATCAGTGTTGTCTGGGGCGGAAATTTGCATTTAGGTGATGAAGAGTTTTATCCGGTAATTGAATACCAACTTAGCGTTGATGAGTATAAGGAACTGAATAAAACTTTTTATTATGATTCGCGGATGAAAACGGAAATACGCGACCTTATTGAGTATTTTGGCGGTGTGGCAAAAATCCATCCCAAAGGTCATTCTAAGGTAAAAGCCAGTATAGACCTTTTATTGCGAGAATTAGCAGAGAAAGAAAACCTGAGCCTTGAAGAATTTTTAAGTCGGCATCGTGGTTATATAAATGCTCAGGCAGAATATTCACTGCATATGTTTTTAACTAATGACCGCGGGGAGCCGTTTGATGATGCAGTGCGATTTTCACTTTTCTGGCTCAAAATTTTCTCAGCCATAAAAGAAAAATACAAACAGCCAAACTGGACATTGACTGAGTATATTCGACACCTTAAAAATCAAGAGATTATAGAAGAGTCGGTGCAATTGAAAGAACAGCGTACGCCAATGATAGAGGAGGCGAAAAAAGAAGTGATGCGGCAAATGGAGAGAAATGTGCAAGACTTCTTTGCGCACAAAGAGGATTTTGAATTAATAGAAAATTGGCAGGAATTTGAAGGAAGCAAAGTTCCCTTTACCTTAGTTGAAGTTGAAGGGGTATTTCACCTTATGTCTCCCTTGGGAGATGTTTTTTGGGGATGGTCAAATACTTCTCCCAAAGCTGCTTTTGGCAGCCAAAGTACTAATGTTCAGGACCTTGAGAAATTAAGTGAGATTATAGTAGCTTTATGGGTGCATAGTAGAAATCAGGTGGCAGAGAAATTAGGTTTAGAGCTGCCAGCGATAAGTGATGGTGAAACTGCTCCTTTAAGAGAACTTTTTGGATATGCAGATTTGAAAGTCGGTGCGGCAAAACAGATTGAAGCGGACTGTATTAACAAATATCCAAGTTTAGCCACCACGATGAAAACATTAGCAGCTACGGCCGAAAAACCAGAGAGGTATGCCCAGGTTGAAAAAACAGTTGTTAGTGGATTGCTTTTTGACCCTGATTATCAAATAGCAAAAGTTGAAAATTTAGACATAAGTGATGTTTACATCCCTCCTGTAGCAAGAACTGCCGAAGAGGTAAGAAATTTATTGCGAATTGTTAAAAAGCACAATTTAGAGTTGACCATTGTTGCCCATTTAAGAGGTGTTGATGGACCTGGTTCCAGTTTAGATTTGCCAGAGTTCCAGTTAAAATTGACAAAGCCGGGAGTAAAAAAATTGCAGGATATTCCATCTACTCCTACTCTAAGCAGTGATTTCAAAGTAGCCATAAAATTTGAGCTGTTGGAGGATAACCCTGAGGCAATAGAGTATATCGCTGAAGATTATGGAATTAGCCCAGAGAAGCCTTATCGAATAAAAGGGAAGGTTCAATGTACCCCTGACGGGAAAACTCCTCATGGCCAAAAAGATGCCCCTGCCTATATATTCAGAAATATATTTGGCCTCAAGGGTATAAAGATTACCTGTGAAGATATTGACCCAATGGCATTAGCTGGCGGAATGGAAAGCTCTAATGCTTTTAATGTGGCTCTATTTTCTGCGGCTAGTATATTATCGGGTCAAAATTGGAATATGGCTAAGATTTTTTCAGAAGCTGTTCGGGTAGAAAACGAAGTCTTTGGTGGTAAAACAGGCGGGCAAGGACATCTTTGTTCCTTTTTAGGAGGAGCTCATGTGCATAACTGGTTATCAGGAATGAGGGATGGAAAAGGAAGGTTGGTATATCCATATGGGGCATTTTCTGTAGAGTTTGTTAACTCTAAGAATTATAAAAGTATTGAAAACCATATGATGTTAGTTCAGGCTGGCAAAGCATATAAAGATGGTAAAGCTGTAGTTGAAAGGACTGCTGCAAAGATAAATGACATGTGGACAGCTCTTTTAAGAGTATCTCCTAATGATTATGAAAAAGAGAAGAAAAAACTAATTGAACATGCTCAGGAACTTCATAGACAAAAATTAGGCTTGGCGCAAAGATACACTGATGCATTTAGTCAAGGAGATATGAGTGAAGTGGTTAAAATTATTAACAAATATGTGGAAATAAGAGATGAACTTTGCCAAATTTATTATAAAACATTGGCAAAACCGGAGGAAATCCCAGGAGATGGCGTTAGTGAATATACGGGTGCAGCTCGTGCTCTTATTCAAGCAGCTAGACGAGAAAATATTGCCATCATGCCGCTTGGTGCTGGTGGTCCAGGGGCTAATATGATAGCCGTGTCAGCAAAGCCAGGAGTGCTAAAGGAGTTCTTTGAAAAACAAGGATTGGTTCAAATGGGAGTAAAAGAGGCAGAAAGGGCCCGCCGGATAATTAGAGGAGAAGAAAATGGTGTTATTAAAGGATTTATTCCTTTTAAGGTAAGTGAAGAACCTATCCAATTTACTGGATTTGAAAAATTGGCAAATCCTCAAGAAGATTTAAAAGTTGAGTTGAGAAATATTTTAGGAGAACATTCTAAAATATCTTTGCCAGCCGGTCCTTATAAGACAGATTTTAACCAGGATACAGGAAAGTTTGCTCGGGTAGCTTCAGAAGATACTTTAATAGGGAGGTATGCGTTGGATAAAGATGAATTAAAAGGAACTGAACCAACCCAAGAATTTATTCAGGATTTAGCTAAGACAGCAGGGATTTTAGGAGTAAAGTCCTCTACTCTATTGAGTCTTATGCAGGAAGGGGTAAGGCCTGAAGTATTTGTGGAAAAGTTAGCCGAAGTAGCTGGCATAGAACAGACAGAAGCGGCCTTAGGCGCAGAAAAGGCATTCCAAGCAATATTAAGCCGTTATGAATTAAGTGAACTTAAAAGTGCAGAGGCGGTCAAAAATCCTGTTGCTTGGGAAGTTTCTTTGTTAACTCAGGAAGCGGCAAGAGACTATGCGGCTAAAACAAGTATTAAAGGGATTGAATTTAGCCTGCCTGGGGGGGATGTAGTTGATAAAGAAAAAGTAAAGGGGCTTAAAAAATATCACCAAGGCATAGTTGAATTGACCAGAGATAAAGAAGATGCGGGAGAATTCTCTCATCGCGCCAATGTTAAAGAATATATTAAGCATTTTAAAAAGGATGTGGTTCCGGAACTTAAAGGATTTATAAATGATAATTTTGATGGTGACTGGCGTAAGGTCAAATATGTAGTTCTTTCAGGTATCGGCGGCAATGAAATGTCTAACCACAACCTGGCGGCCATCCAGAGAGAATTAGTTAAAGAAGGCAAGATTAAAAGTGGAATTGAGTTCTATGTGTTAAGCAACCCGGCGGAAATGGTGCGATTACCGGCGGAAGCTAACGGGAATAACACCATTTTTGTTCATATGTCAAGAAGCGGCGAAACAGGAGAAACCATTAAAACCCTGGAATTTCTAAGGGAGAGATTTCCAAAATGTATTATCTGCGCTAATAAAGGACCTCTGCAACAGTTGGCTAAAAAATTTAACTTGTTTAATCTGCCGTTTGGAGAAGATGAAGTTAAAATTGGCGGCCGGATGATGCGTCGTAAAACAATAACCGGTTATGCCGCTTTATGGCTTAGTTTAGGAGGAAAGGAACAATATTTTGATGAATATGTGGCAGGGGCGGATAAATGCGATAATCTCTTATCTTTTATCAAAGGTGAAGAAAGCTTAGCCGTGCAGATGGGTGAATTTTTGCATAGTGCCGCAGTTTTAAGCGGGAGGCCCCGCCTTATTCTGATGCTTAATGATGATATGACTGATGAAAGGTTTGCCGGAGAAAAGCAATTTTTAAAACATTCTCTCTATGAATTAGTCCAGTTGTGGTCTGAAGGATATGGCAAAGAGGATAATTATGCTCCTTTAGAATTTGTCAATTATTCCCAGGATAAAGAAGCTCTGTCCGGGATAATGGCTCAAGCTGATTCTTGCTGTGGGCTGGTTGTTTTAGATAGGAAAAATAGAAACTATAATGAGGCCAAAGAGCGGGCCGACGCAATGGCCAGGGTGATGCCTTTGGTAATTATTGAAATAGAAGGTATGGATTTTAAAACGGCGGCCGCTCTTTCTTCACTATATGAAGATGTTATAACTTTTATGTGCACTTGTGAAAATGTAGATATCAATGCCAACCCGGGGGTTAAAGCGGTCAGGGAAGAATCGGGCCGAGTTTTAGCCGGTGAGGAAGGAAAAGAGGCTGGCAAAGAGACCGCGGCTAAACAGATTGGTGAAATTACCGCCATAGGAGAAGTTGAGGTTGATACATCCCTTCTTGCCTTTGCCGGGCAAATTGAGGGAATAGCAAAAAGTTTAAAGATAGATAAGGCCGAATTACTCAAAATCTATCAGGACTCGCTTAATAATTACAACTTATTTTTAAACATCTTAGAAAAGGCCGGGGGAATGGCTTATCAGCGGGCAGTGGCTTTACTTGAGGCGAATGATAGTTTTGAGTATGTAGTTAAAGGATATAAAGACGTCCGAACCGAGCGGCAGGCAGAGAAAGAAAGAGAAGTTCCCGGGCAAGTTCAGAAACTTGTCAAAGAAATTCAGAAAGATGCCGGTAAATATAATATTTCACTTAACTTAGGAACTGTTAAGGTTGATGAGGAATGGCTGGGAGAGAGGATAAAATTGCACCGGGGATTAAGGGAAGAGAACAAAGATGTCTTAGCGCAGGAACTGGCTGAATTTATGGATATCGCCATTAATACTCCGGATAGTAAAATTGGTGATATTGCTACCGTAGTCAGTGATATCTTTCAGCAGGATTTAGGGAACAAATTTAAACATTCCTGGATGAATTTAGTTGCTCCGGCACAGGATGTTTTTAATGAACTACATATTTTTACCCGCGCTTCCCACCATACCTTTGAAACTATATTAGATAACCCTGAAGGATACTTTTTCTTTGGTTTGGTAGCCCAAAAGCAAGAGGCGCCGGAGAACCGTCAGGATTTAAAGTGGCTTTTTGAAAAGGTTTTAGAAAAAGATGATGTAGAAAATCCCAAGCATGCCGGTCTTAGTGTCGGAAAAATGAACCGCCGTTTAGCCAAGGCAAATTATACGTCCCTCTGGAGAAAAGGTTTGCCCGGCTTGAGTATTGAATTTGAAAAATTAACCGCAGAGGAAGAAGAACTCGGAGAATTACTTGAAAAAACCGCTAAACATTACCGAAATATTCTCAAGGAAGCAGAGCTGGCTCGCTTTGCCAAAGCCTTTCCTTATATAAACAAAGAATTAAGCCGGGTGAAAATATTTAATTTGCAGGATTTGAAAAATGAAAGAGCAATTGTTATTAATTACCAGCTCCTTTTAGATAATCCGAGTATCGCTTTAGCTGTTAAGAATATCAATCAGCAGTTAGGAAAGAAAAAAGGATTAAAGCTGGTTTTGGCTCTTGATGATATTAAAAGAGAAGAAGAGTTTTACGAGGCTGTTTATAAAGCAACAGACAGTTTGGTAGATTTAAGCGAGCAGTTTGATAAGGTAGTTTCAGCTAAAGAGAAACCGGAAAAAATAATTAGAAAAATTAAGATGGAGTTTCCAGGGGTAGAAAAGATAGAAGTAATTGGGCCTCAAGTTTGGGTAGTCCCCTATCGAATGGAGCAGTGTATTACAGTTATTTGTGAAATTGGAGGGAAAAATAAAATTTCTCAAGGTGACCTATCCTTGTTAGTCGGTTTAGATGCTTTGGTTAGCAAAGGCGTGCTAACTTCTGATGAAGAAAAAGCCTTAAGTAGAAGAGGGGTTAATAAAAAAGGGAATTTCTTTGTCATCGAGTCAAAAGAAGTAGGCAAGGAAATGCAGTAT
>DAOWIN010000044.1 GCA_030640885.1 Candidatus Omnitrophota bacterium | reverse complement strand
GATTCAAAACATCTTTAGGATCAAATATCTCTTTTATCTTTTTCAAATAATCATACACCTTTCCCCACTCTTGGTCAAGGTACATGTTCCGGCAACGCCCTCCGCCGTGCTCAGTAGCTGTTGTCCCGCCATATTTAAAAACTGCCTCGTAAACCTTATCAGCGATTTCTTTTATCTTGGGAATATCCTTATCAGTGGTAGCTTCAATAACCGGATCAATATGAATAGTTCCAACTCCAACATGACCATAGAGAGCTACCTGCAATTTTAAGTCCTTAAAAATCTTTCTAAGGTCTCGCAATAAATCAGGAATATCTTTTGTTTTTACGCCAACATCATCAATTGAAACTAATGGCTTGGTAGTAAGAGAAAACTTAGCTGTTAAAGGCAAAAGGCACTTTCTTACCTCCCAAATCTGAACCATTTTTTCAGCATCCTTAATTATCTCGTCAACTAACTCAAATTTTTCCAAAGATTTTTCAAATTCTTTTAAGGTCTCCTCAACATTCTCATCAAACTGGACTATCATCATTGCCTCTGCCTCTTTAGAAATTCCCAATTTGGGAAAATTCTCACAAGTTAATTCTAAGGACACTTTATCAACTAATTCCAAGGCGCTGCATTTTAATCTCTTTGCTTCTCTTACAAAATCATCAACCTGGTCAAGATTCTTTAAAAATACTGCCCAAGAAACCGGTTTCCCCTCTTTCTTGGGTTCGGCTTTTAACTTTATTTCCGTGAATATTCCCAAAGTACCAATACTACCCATCATCAAATGGGCAATGATGTCATTTATGCTTTCGCAATCGCGCAGGGCAAAAATATTGTAAGAAGAAGCATTCTGAATATCGTCTCTTTGGTCTAAAATTTTCATTGCTTCTTTATCATTTAAAATTTCTTTTTTGAGATTCTCTAATTTCTCTTTAAATTTCTCCATCCCTTCTCCTGTTTCAGTATTTATCAAATCTCCATCAGCATCAATAAATTCAATGGCAAGCAAAAAATCATCCAATGTTCCATATTTTACGGCCCCGCCGCCGCAGGCTTTGGTAGCGATATTGCCACCAATCATACAAGCCCGGGAAGAAGCCGGGGTCGGAGGTAAAAACAGATTTTTCTTGGCTAATTCTGTTTGGATGTCGTCATAAATCACGCCTGGCTGGGTGCGAATAAAGGCTGCTTGCTTTGAACCTGTTGAGGAAACTTCCAGAATCTTATTAAAATAACGGCTAAAATCTAAAATAATCCCTTTGCCTACGGCTGTACCAGCTAAAGAGGTTCCTGCAGTTCTACAAGTTATGCTAAGCTTATTCTCTTTGGCAAACTTCATTGTTTTTTGAATATCTTCTTTGGTCTTTGGCAAGACAATCATTTTTGGCACAAATTTATAAATACTTGCATCCGTACTATAAATTTCTCGCCAAAACCTTTGGGTTAAAATATCCCCTTCAATTTCCTTCTTAAATTGTTCAATCTTTTGTTTTGATAACATTGTCATAATTATATATGAAAAAAACAAAAAAAGCAACTCGCCTTAAAGGCAGTGGCCTTTAATTTTCTAAAAATCCTCGCACCATTTGATTGTTTTTGGAATCTCGTTTATTAGATCCGAGGCGTTGTAATAATAAGAAGATTTTTTCTTAAGCCTATCGCCGGCCAAACCATTGATGAATACTCCAATTGAGGCAGCTAGAAATAAATCATTTTTACAAGCCAAAGCAGCAATTAAACCAGCCAAAACATCGCCGGTTCCTCCTTTGGTCATACCCGCATTCCCCGTTGTATTTACTTTCAATTCTTTACCATCACTAACATAATCTTTAGCTCCTTTTAGTACAATAATACACTTGTATTTTCTCGCCATCTTAAACACTGCTTTTTTTAGAGCCACTTGCCCTGAGCTTGCCTGTCTCGCCAATAAACGGGTCAAAGGAAAAAGACTCTTAAACTCTTCTATATGAGGAGTAATAATACAATTTTTATTCAATAATTTTTTATCTACAATCTTCAAGGCATCAGCATCTAGAATAAATGTCTTAGTCTTAAATTTTTTAAGAAGCGAATTAGTTAATTTCTTGGTTTTCTCGCTAATCCCTATACCAGGCCCAATCAAAACAGTATCAACTTTTTTGACAAAATTAACAACTTCATCGCGCGGTACAATGATAAATTCGCAGAACTTTGATTTCATTTTTTTAATCAGCTCGTTATTTTCCAAAATTGAAGAAAAATAAACTAAGTCAACAATTTTGCTAGCAATTTTAGCAGCTAGAAGCGGTGCGCCGTGGAACATCTCGTTTCCACCGATAATCAATAGCTTTCCATTATCTCCTTTATGGGATTTTTCTGTTGGCTTATACAAATTCTTGACCTCGCCGATCCCGATTTTTTCTTTTAGCCATTTTGGATAACCAATATCCACCACTTCCTGTTTCGCCGCCTGCCTCGCGGCAAGGCGAGCGAGGCGAACGGCTTTGGGATACTTCTTAAT
>DAOWIN010000025.1 GCA_030640885.1 Candidatus Omnitrophota bacterium | reverse complement strand
TCATCTAAATAAGATAAACATATCTCTTTATGGGGAATGGTCAAATTTACCCCTTGAATATTCAACGCCCTTATTCCCTCTATTGCCTGTTTTATATCCTCGGGTTTGGTTTCAAAACAAAGATAACAGGCATCTATCTTTTCTGCCTCAAAAGCGGCATTATGAATCAGGGGCGAAAAACTGTGTTTTATTGGATAACCCAATAAACCGTAAATTTTTGTTTTAGAGGTAAGCATATTTCGCGCTTCACGCCTCACGCTACAGGCTTCAAGTTATAAATTAACCACTCCAACTATAGAAATCACTTGTCTATCTTGCTTTAATAATCTCACGGTTAAGCAAAATAACTCTATAAAAACAAAACATCTATATCTTTAATTCCTTCAAAATTTCTATCCATCGTAACTATTTTTATTATCTCCACTCCGAAGCTTTGTGTTGCAATTCAACGGAAGAAAACTCTCCTTTTATCTCCGTTAATGCTCCTTCCCAATCAAACTTGAATTTCTTATGCACTCTTCTACTTTGGTATTTGTATTTGCTTAACAAAAACTCCGCATAGTCTAAAACCTCTTCCTTTAAATTTCCGGGAAGTTTTCCTATTTGTACCTCAATCATTTTTCCATCTATCATTTTCTCCCCCTTTTTTATCTTTTGTTTTTCTGCTCTTTAGCGTGCAGCTTGTGGCTTGGAGCTTGCCCCGTTAGAAATACTGCCAAATAGTTTTATCTAAATTGCGAAAGTTCCTCTTGTATTGCAAGGGGATTTCTAACGGGGCTTGCAGCCTGCAACCTGTTCACCGCTTCCAGATATGCCTTGGCGCTTGCCTCAATAATATCAGTGCTTGCCCCGCGGGCAGTGATTATTTTGTCGCCAAATTGGACTTTGATAGTTACCTCTCCCAGAGCATCTTTACCCGAAGTAATCGCTTGCAAAGAATAGTTCAGTAATTTTCCCTTTATTCCTACAATTCTTTCAACGGCTTTATAACAGGCGTCAATTGGCCCATCCCCGCAGGCAGAATCCTCTAATATTTCTTTGCCCTTTTTTAGTTTTATTGTTGCTGTAGGCACAGTCTTATTGCCGCTGCTGATATGAATATATTCTAACTGATAGATTTGAGGAATCCTTTTTTTAACCTCATCTAAAATTATTTCCAAATCCTCATCAAAAACCTCTTTCTTTTTATCGGCAATCTGTTTAAAACGGACAAAGAATTTTCCAAATTCATTCTTGGTCAGATGATAACCCATCTTTTTTAAATGTTCCTCTAATGCGTGGCTGCCTGAATGTTTGCCCAAAACCAAACGGCTCTCTTCTACGCCCACATCGCGGGGGTCGATTATCTCATAAGTCGCTCTTTTCTTTAAAACCCCGTCTTGATGGATTCCAGCTTCGTGGGCAAAGGCATTACTGCCGATAATTGCTTTATTCGGCTGAACCGGAATACCTGTAAGATGGCTAACCAAACGGCTAATCTTGTGCAACCCTTCGGTTTTTATATTTGTTGTTCTTTTGAAGATCTCCTGATGCAATTTTATGTTCATCACTATCTCTTCCAAAGCAGCATTGCCGGCGCGCTCACCAATGCCATTGATTGTGCATTCAATCTGGTTGGCTCCGCTTCTTACGGCGGCTAAGGAATTAGCTACAGCTAACCCAAGATCATTATGGCAATGCACACTCAAATTCACGTTGTCAAAACAAACTGCTCTTTTCAGATTGTCTATCAACTCACTAAATTGAGAGGGAAAAATGCAGCCTACTGTATCAGGGATATTAATGGTAGTTGCCCCAGCGGCGATTGCTGTCTTTACTATCTCTACCAAAAAATCAAAATCGGTGCGCGTAGCATCCTCAGGAGAAAATTCAATATCATCAATAAACCGCTTAGCATATTTTATATTGTCAGCAGTTAATTTCAAAATTCCTTCCTTTGCCTTTTTTAACTTGTATTTAAGATGAATTTTAGAAGTGGCGCAAAAGATGTGCACTCGCGGCTTGCTCGCTTTTTCCAAAGCCTTGAGACAGCAGTCAATATCGTTCTTAATTGTGCGGGCTAATCCAGTGATTATCGGTTTTTTAACCCTCTTGCATATTTCTCTGATTGCCTCTATCTCACCATCAGAAGAGGCCGGATAACCAGCTTCAATTATATCCACATTGAGACGGGCAAGCTGTTCGGCAATAGTTAATTTTTGCTCGGGGGTTAAACTTGCCCCCGGGGATTGCTCTCCATCTCTTAAAGTTGTATCAAATATTAAAATTTTGTTGCTTTTAGGCATAAATATCTCTCTTTGTTTCTTACTTAAACTTGGATTTAGTATATCATTTTCATCTTAAATTGTCAATAATTACCCATTGGGGATATTTGGCGGGTTCTGTAAGATGTGCATAAAATAATATTAGGGGGGTTATAAAATGAGGATTTTCCCGCAAAGGAATACCCGCCATTGCTCTCTTTGAAGAAGGCACAACCTGCTTTAAAGAAGTGAGGGAGGTTGAACCTCCCTCACTTCTTTTTTCTTCGCTGGCAACTGGTGACTAGTAACTTTCTTTATTGGGCTTGGGTTAGGAAGATGCTTCGCTGTCGCAATTTGTGACAGCTGCTCCTTCGCTTGAAGCCTGTCGGCAATGTCCAATTTCTGTGCAACCTACCGGAACGCTATCCTGCATCGTACTTGCACTCATGCTACACACACCCATCACAGCCATCTCGGGGTTCAACTTCACTCTGGTAATTACCGGTTTCACCCATTTCTTCTTTTTCTTAGGTATTTCGTTTCCTTGCTTCTCTGCCCCCCCCTTTATCTCTTTTTCACTTCCCTCTTTTTCGCTCTTTTCTTTCTCGTCCATTCCTCTTTCTCTTTCTTCCATTTTACTCCTCCTTGCTATAACTTTGTTATAGCTGATTATAAATCCCCCTTACTCCCCCTTTGAAAAAAGGGGCTGGGGAGGGGGATTTTCTCCCCTTTGCAGCATTAGAACCTTCACGACTGGAATATATACAGAAATTTTGCATTTTGAGCGGACATTGATTTTTTTAGATAAAATCAAGTTGAGGCAGGTAATAGCAAAATCATGTCCGAAG
>DAOWIN010000046.1 GCA_030640885.1 Candidatus Omnitrophota bacterium | reverse complement strand
TTGGGATTAACAGTAATTCTGTTTAATAAAATCTGATTTTCCATTTTTTCTCCTCTGGTTTATTTTTTTCTAATCATACCTCTTATTTTTAAAAGTTAAAACTTTTTTGACTATATTATTGTCAATAAATTTGTCAAATTTTATAACGGGGTTTATTTTGGGAGGTTTTATTTTAACTTTGTTAATTACTTTCCAATCGCTTATCAAGATTCTTAACTTTCTCTCTCAATTCGCTCTTTTCTAACTCAATCTGTTTATGCTTTATCTCCCACTCTAAATACTTTTTATCCAGTTCATCTCTTCCCAATCCGTGAGTATAATGGAGCAGAGTTTCCTTCTTATTTATAATTTCTGCATCCATTGTTGCTTGGGGGATACCCCATAAAACTGACCAAGGCCAAAGTAAAAGATTGCCAACAAATGGACCCCATTGCCCAAGATATGCATTTCCAAAACCGGGCAACAGATTAAGCGCCCCGGCTAAAAAAGGCTTTTTTTCTTCCAACTCAGGTAGTTCTGTTTTCTGAAGCTTCAATTGTAATTTTGAATACTGAATTTTTTCATATCCAGAAAAAGAAGCACACCCCAATAAACCAAAACACAACAATACTGCGATTACCTTTTTCACCTCTCCTCCATCTTAATTCTTAACAGAAATTTTGCATTTTTTTCTCGGCTTGCCGAATCAGACTGATTTCTGCAAAATTTCCATCTTCCACTACAAGGGCACGGTGTATGCGAATTCCACAAAAGCGGAAAACGCACACACCGATCAAATATCTCTATTGTAAATTTGTCATTAGAGATTGCTTACCAAGAACGCCCTCCTCCGCCACCGCCGCCTTCCCGGCCACCACCTTCAGAACGAGGACGAGTTTCATTAACTTTAACCGCCCGTCCTTTTATTTCTTTGCCGTTTGCAGCAGCAATTGCCGCTTTGGCTTCATCTTCAACGGGCATTTCTATAAAACCAAAACCCCGTGATTTACCAGTGTATCTATCTTTAATAACATTGGCAGATGCGACTTGACCAAACTCTTCAAAAAGCTGACGCAAATCATCGTCAGTAGCGTCATAAGACAAATTACCTACATAAATATTCATCCTAAATCTCCTTAAACAATTAGACATCTAATTTTCTTAAATAGATGCCTTTCTTTCTCTGTTAATAATGATAATATCATTAAACATAAGAAAAATCCGATTCAAAAAACTAACACAAAATGCTTATAGGCTGTCACCTCCTTGCTCAATTTTGACAGAATGTCAAAATTGATAAATCTTATCCAATAAAATTCCTATGGCTTGGTCCTTCGCTTCGCTCAGGATCATCCGCCTTAGGCGGATGGCGGAGGGAGTAGGATTCGAACCCACGAGGCTCATCACCTAACGGTTTTCAAGACCGCCGCTTTCGTCCGCTCAGCCATCCCTCCATATTTCGCTTCAAAAAATTTGATAAAAGACCTGAAACTCCTGGATTAGCAATTGAAAAAAATCCTTTAGAGCAATCTGCCTTGATAAACAACAAAGAATTATCAGCAAAATGAGCAAATTCGTAATATAAATCAAAGGCAGAGAAAAAATCCGCCCGCTACGAACAACATCTTTCTGCCCCTGCCCCAAAAAATAAAGGGTTAAAAAGATATGAAATGCCCATGTGAGCCCGACAACAAAAAGAAAAACAGCAAGGTATTTGCTAACATCCAAAAACAGAGCAAGAAAAAAATAAACAACCACTACAAGAATAGTATAAATAGGAAATAAATAAGGAGACAAAGAAATAAAAAAATTTGCTTTTGTACTCCCTACACCTCCCCCTCGCCGAGAAACGCGGAACGACTTTACTCTTCCCCGACAAAGAAAAACAGAAATAGCATGGGTCAATTCGTGTCCAAAAATATAAAGCAGGATTGGCTTTTTAAATAAAAAATGGATTAGGGCATAAACGCCTACTCCTAATAAAAAATAGCTTTCATTGCTCCCAATCCTAAAGGATGATAGTTGTTTTAAAAAAACAATACTGAGAATGACACCAAGAAATAGAAAAAGCACCCCTAAGACAATTTTAAAAAAAGAAATTGCTAAACGCCGGTATTTATTTTTTAATCTCTTTTTCACTAATATACTTTTGCAAAACAGCAGGAACCTTTATGCCCCCATCCTTCTGCTGATAATTTTCTAACAAAGCAACTATAGTACGAGCAAGCGCAACACCTGAACCATTCAAGGTATGCGCGTATTTCAATTTTTCTTTTTCGCGATATTTTATATTTGCCCGCCGGGCTTGAAAATCCTCAAAATTAGCGCAACTGCTTACCTCTAACCAAGTATTGCTGCCCGGCGCAAAAACCTCTATGTCATAACACTTGGCAGAAGCAAAACTAAGTTCGGCACTGCATAACAAAACTATGCGGTAAGGAAGCTTTAATTTTTGTAAAACCTCTTCAGCATTTCGCAGTAAAGATTCTAATTCATTATAAGAATCCTCTTGGCAAACAAACTTCACCAATTCTATTTTATCAAATTGATGCACGCGAATCAACCCCTTAGTTTCTTTACCGTAACTTCCGGCCTCTCGCCGAAAACAAGGTGTATAGGCAACATATTTAAGCGGTAAGCTTTTAATATCCAAAATTTCGTCGCTATGCAAATTAGTTAAAGGCACCTCGGCAGTGGGAATCAAAAAGAAACCATCTTTTTCTAAGCAATACATATCCTCTTCCAACTTTGGCAACTGCCCGGTATTAAACATTGAACGGCGGTTTGCTAATAAAGGCGGCGAAATCTCCTGATAACCGTTTGCCGTATGCGTATCCAAAAAGAAATTTATCAACGCCCTTTCTAAAAGCGCTCCCTTACCTTTTAACAAAGGAAAATTAGAACCACTAATCTTTGCCGCGCGCTTAAAATCAAAAATATCCAAATCTTCTCCCAACTGTAAATGTGTCTTAGGAGAAAAGGAAAATTTTGGCGCCTCTCCCCATTGACGAATAATTTTATTATCTTTTGGCCCCTCTCCCAAAGGTACAGAGTTATGCGGAAGGTTGGGAATAGCTGACAATAAAACCTCTATCTTCTGCTCAATTTGTCGCAGACCTCCTTCTTTTTCTTTTATCTCTCTTCCCCCCTCACGCACTTCAATAATCTTTTGCTCAGCATCAAATCCCTTCTTTTTTAATTCAGCAATTTCACTGCTTTGCTTATTTCTTCTTGCCCGCAATTCTTCAACCCTGCTTTTCAATTCCCTCGCCTGCAAATCCAAGCTTAATAAGGCATCAATGTCCACTCTTTCTCTTTTTGCGGCTAATCCCTTTTTAACCAACTCCAAATTTTCCCGAATAAATTTAATGCTTAGCATTTTTGATTGCCTTTTCTATTTCTTTAATAAATTCTTTCGCCTGCTTTAATTGCCTTTCCGCTTCCTTCTTGCTAATTATAATTAAGTCTCCATAATCCCCTTCTTCTCTTACTTCACGGGCATCCATCAAAATCCTCCCTGCCTTTTTGGAAACAATTTCTTTCTTAACAAAATGTTGATTAAAAAGTGAAATCACCCCCGAATGTTTGGAACTATCTAATTTTTTTGTAGCTAATAATGCCCGTGTGGCTGAAAACATCGCATAATAAGAACGCGAAACAGAATCTTTAAATTGTTTATTTTTAAATAGTATCTCAGCAGATAAAAGTTTTTCTTTGCTATCAGATATTCTATAAACAACCAAATCTTTCCTATGATTTCTCATATTTTTATCCCTTCTTTTTCTATGGCTAATATCAAAGGAGACCGCAAAATCTTATTCTCTTCATACTCCTTTTGTGAAAGGATTAAAGGAGAAATGCGAGAATCATATTCTAAATCAATATCTAACAAAATTCTAAACAATTTATCTTTAAGAGAAAAGGTTTTTTTTCTTACTACAATTAATATATCAACATCGGAGTCTTTATTAAAGTGCCCACGCGCCTTTGAGCCAAAAAGCTCTATTTTTAATAAATCACTTGATAAGGACTTTTTTAATTTCTGGCTAAATTCTTCTATTGAGACAGATTCATTTTTATTTAGGAATTTATTTACTTTTGTTTTCATTTTTATTTTGCTTTATGTTGTTTTAACCTTTCTTCAATTTTTCTTTTCCAGTACTTAACAATCTCATCTGGGTTTCTGTCCTCTATTACTTTAACGTATGAAAGATGCGGATAAAAAAGCTTTTTTAATGTCCAAAAGACAATTTCTTGCTCTTCACTCGCCTGAAGCATTAGTTTACCCTCATTAGTAAAAAACATCATCTCTTTAGCAAATCCCTCTTTATCATTTAACAACTTATAAAATTTGCTAAGGATTTTATTGCTGACTTTTTCTCTGGGTAAATCATAATAATGACACATAATTCCAATTGACCACATTGCTGTTTTCCGAACCATAGGTTCTTTATCACTTAACAATTCAGTAAGCTTGGGCAGTGCTTTGGACTCTCGACATATACCCCAGATTCTAACTGCACCACTCCGGATTTCTGGATCAGGGTCTTTTAATAAATCAGCTATCGCTTTTCTCATTGCTCTGGGAAATTTACTATTCAGATGCCAAATAATTGAAGAAGCGCAACCTCCAGCAACTGGATGATTTAGCAATTTTACTAATTCATAAACTGTTAACTTAAGAACAGATTTATTGACCAATTCTCTTCTTCCAGCAAAATAACTTATTGAATACGTATAATAAAATAAACCTTTAACATCCTCTTGAATCTGTGGATTTGAATGCTTTAACGAATTAGTTATTTCGGGAATTATCATCGCTTGAGCCTTTAATCTAATAATTAATCCAATGGCAATACCCCATTCTCCCTTTCCTATTATTTGCTCATCTTTTACCATTTCAATCAAATAGGGAAGGACGGTTTTGCCTAATTTTTTTATCCTTTGTTCCGCCGCGGTCCATAAAGGAACATCCAATCTCGATTTATCTTCTACATATTCATATTCTATATCCAACACTGGCATATGACCATAGCTCAATAACCCAATTAAATCCCGCACGCCTTCTGGATTATTCTCATCGGCTAAACCTATAGCAGCTATTCCACGGACTAAAAGATTCTCATTTTTCAAAAATTCCTTTAATTTAGAAACATCTTTTTCTTTTTTCTGCGTAAGCTCAATTACTTTATCCAAACGGCTTTTCGTTTCTTTATCGATTAAATTACTCCAAGCTTGCTGTAAATGTACTTTTTTTTGCTCATTAGAATATCCCATATTTACCAACCCAAATATTAAAAATAGTACTAAACTAACCACTAATAATCTTTTCATAATATTATCTCCTAAACAATGATTTTATATTCTTTCTTGCCTGAAGCCTGCAGCCTGCAACTTGCAACCTAAAAACTATCCCTTTATCACCCCTACCGGCCGCATCCGACAGACCTTTTTGGAGATACCCGCACCATCAACTACATCCACTACATCGCTTACATCTTTATACGCCTGCGGAGCCTCTTCGCTTAATGTCTCTCTGCCGGCGGTGCGGACAATTATTCCTTTATTTCTTAATTCTTGTGACAGGGTTTTTGCGTTTATTGATTTTATTGCCGCTGTGCGTGACATCACCCTACCGGCACCATGGCAAGTGCTGCCAAATGTTTTCTGCATTGCCTTTTGCGTACCTACTAATAAAAATGAATGTCTGCCCATATCTCCGGGAATAATTACCGGCTGACCTACAGTTTTATATTTTAACGGAATATCAGGATGCTCTGGCGGGAATGCCCGCGTTGCTCCTTTGCGATGCACACAAAGGGTCTTTTCTTTTCCATCAACAGTATGTTTCTCAAACTTGGCAATGTTGTGAGCAACATCATAGATTAAGTCCATACCCAAATCCTGCCACTTCTGGCCAAAAAACCTTTCAAAGCTCTTTCTTGCCAGATACATCAAAGCCTGACGGTTTGCCCAAGCATAGTTTGCCGCACAGCACATCGCCGCAAAATAATCCTTTCCTTCTTTAGAATTTAAAGGAACACAAACAAGTTGACGATCAGGAAGTTTATCTTTATCAAAATAAGGGAGCATCGTCTTTAGATAATCGCTGCAGACCTGATGCCCAAAGCCGCGCGAGCCGCTATGAATCATTATTGTAATTTGCCCCTTAAACAGATTAAAAATATTGGCTATCTGCGGCTCATAAATCTCGTCAATAACCTGCACTTCGCAAAAATGATTTCCGCTTCCCAGTGTGCCTACTTGAGTTTTGCCCCGTTCATAAGCCCGTTGGGATATTTTATCCGGATTAGCCCCCTTTATCGCTCCCCCTTCTTCAGTGAATTCTAAATCTCTCTCTGCTCCATAGCCCTGCCGCACTGCCCAACCTGCTCCTTCAAGCAAAACCCTTTCTCTCTCTTTGCCGCTTAAAATAATATTCCCTTTTGAGCCCAAGCCGGCAGGAATCTCCTGAGATAAACGATTAACTAATCCCTCAACTTTGTTTTTTATTTCACTATGTTTAAAATTAGTGCGGATGAGCCGGCTCCCGCCATTTATATCATACCCTACCCCTCCGGGGGTAATCGCCCCGTCATTTTCAGGGTCGGTGGCTATTACTCCGCCAATAGGCAGTCCATAACCCCA
>DAOWIN010000084.1 GCA_030640885.1 Candidatus Omnitrophota bacterium | reverse complement strand
CAAATCACTTTTGTGCCGCATAATAACATGAGACCCGCTTTGCCGTTTAATAAAGAAATTAGCTTTTTCCAAAGCCCGAATTACTTTAGAGCCAGAAAGTTGAGGGATCCGACTCATACATTAACCTCAATTTCTTTTAAAACTACTTCTGAGCCAGATTCGGGAACAGAAAGTCCATCATCTTTGAGCGACCATAGATATAATTCAGATGCTTCTTTAATATTAGATAGTGCTTCTGCCATTGTTTCTCCCTGGGAAGTACAGCCAGGTAATGCCGGAATATGGACAGAAAATCCGCCTTCTATTTCAGGTTCAAGCACCACTGTAAATCGTCTGGACATTTTTTCGCCTCCTTTTTTTCTTACCAAACTTAAACAGAAAATACAAAAAATATTATATTATACTTTTTATAGAATGTCAAACCCAATATTCGCTGTTAATCATAAAGTTTTTAAGAAGGTCAAATTCTTTGGAGGAAAAAGAGCTATTTTGGCACAACAAGATGCAATTATAATGTGCAAGGAAGAGTATTCACGAGTCCTTGACCAATTCACACTCCTTGAACCGAATAAAAAAGAAATAGTAGCAACAGAGGCTGTAGAAAAAACTATCGTAAGCTCATCATGGATAGAAAGAATCTTAAATAATTTATACATATCAGTAAGGACTATTTTTACGGATAATAAACTTTTTATCATAAATATAGTCGGTAGTTTAATGATTAGCGGTATAGCAATGGGATATCTTGAGATAGTTTTATTTTTAAAGATGTTGATGCTTTTCTATGGTTTTGAAATATTATTATCTATGGGGTTGTATGGGATTTGGGAAGGAGGATATACCAATCCAGCAGGAGACTATATAGTTATCAATTTAGACAATCGGAAGAAGGATGATTTTCGTCTTCAACCAAGAAGTTCTACTCCATGCCATGAGTTTCTCCACTATTTATCTTTTAAGGGATATTTAGATTTTGGCGAAAGAGAGAAATTTTTATTACCAAACGCATTAACTTATATCTTCAGGGTGAATGGAAAGCCTATAGCGATGGTTGATGATTTTCTCGAAAAAACTTTTATGGAATCAGATATAACATCATTTCTAAATAAAAAGGAAAAGGAGAGCATTAGAAAGATTATATTGGAAACGAAGAATGTGGATGAAAGGACTAATAAAGTAAAAGCCATTTCAAAGAAACTAAATAAAGCGTTGGAGAAATTAGATAAAGACGAATATGGGGAACAAGCTTCGGATGAACATACTTTTGCTATGGAATATGAGGCTCTTAACTGGGCATTGGCATCAGCAGAGGTATTACAAAAGACCGATACTATGCTTGGTGCGATGAAAACATTAAATTACTTGGCATCGGGTAATGGATTTGAAGAAGCAAAAAAAATAGCCTTAAAAGAAACAAGTGAAATCTTGTCAAATGCAGAAGAATCGGCAAAAGAAGTGTCCCAGGAAAATAGGAATAAATATTTAGATTTGGTGAAAGGCGGTTATCTTTCACTTGCAGAAGAGTTAAAAATGGCCCCACCACATGCATCAATCGTACTAACAGAGAGGCAAGCAGATAGTTTCAACCAAATAGACCAAACCATTCCCCAACTCAGAAACAATCCCAATCTATCCTTTACCCAAATTGCCGAGCAGGCAAATCTCCCTCAGGAATTAAGCGATGTGCTTGCCTTTATAGACGAAAACTATGTGCTTAAAAAGATAAAAGGCGAAAATTATTTTGCCCTATCTACCAAAACAATCCCTTCGCGAATACTAAACCCTCTACAAGAGCAGGATATAAAAACCATCCATCAATCTATCTCGTTGGAAAATCTATCTCAACACAATTTAGATCTCCCGCAAGAACAAGGGGAGTTGCTTTGTCATATATTGGAGAGATTGGGGGTATTGCCGCTGGGGGGGAGAGCGGAGAAAATGGAAAGAGGGGAGGTGCCTCTTGCTGGAGGCACAACATACCCGAATATTTTTGTTAAGCAGTCGAAAAGAGGGTCAACTCCCAACGGTTCAATTCTGCAAGGTGAGGCGGCAATAAATGATAGATTGCGACAAAAAGGTAGAGGTGAATTGGCCATTCCAACTATAATGAGAAGGAGGGTAAGGGGACGGGATATCGAAAAAACAAGAAAGGATTCCATGATATTTGACGGCGGAGAAGATAAATTACAACTAAAAGTAACCGTTGAGGACCTTAATAAAATTAAAGAGGGTATAATATTGTTAATGCAATATAAATATTTACTTAATGCAAAAGGTGAAGAATTACTAAAGAATTTACAAGATATAGCGATAATTGCAGAAAATTCTATTCTAAATAGTAAATTATTTATATCCGATATTAATGCCCAAAAAATTAAAAATGCCTTAAAGCAAATCCCAACTTCTGAATCTCCAAGGTTAGATTTGTTCATGGATGTGTTAAGTGAGGTAACAGATCCTGAATTGAAGATGTTGAGTGAGATGTTTTTTAAGGTTACCCCGATTATTCAGATAATAAAAGGATGCCCGAATCAATGTCTACACTGCGGATTTAACACAAAACCGGATATTGCAAATATGCCATATCCGATGGCTTTAAAAATACTAAATTCGTTAATTCCGCCGAATAAGAAGGTAATCCTTTATTTGTATAATGATAGCGATCCTGTGTTTTATTATGATAAATATTATAAAGCTGATTTAGCCAGCGTGATTGAAGAAATCATTGACACTTCTTGGCTTTCAAATGTGCAAATTATTACTCATTCTTGGCCTATTAATAATAGAAGGGTTCAAAAAACGGTTGAGAAAATAGTTTCTAATAAGAAAATAAGTACAAAATTGATAATAGGGATTAGCGTTCACTTTCTGCATAAAGGGTTCGCCGAAAATCCACAACAAGTTAACAATTATAAGAGGAGATTAATCAATGCAATAAAAACAATGTTATATACGAAGCCTTATTTGCTTATATATGCAGATGATAGCAAAGGTGGGGTTTACTCTAAGAGACATATTTCTAAGTTTATGGATGAAGCTATGAGTGATATTTGGCATAACGCAAATATATGGGATAAACTGAGAGTATTGAAATTAAGATGGTTGAGGAGTTCCAAAAGGACTTTGATTGCTATGGGGAGGGCGGAGGAATCAAAAGAATTGACTATAACTAATAGAAGTAAAGACTCATTTTGGATGTTTTGCGATGATAGAATTTCATTTTTGCCAAACGGAGAAATAGAGGTATTGCATACTAATCGCTATGCAAATAATGGGCATATGGTTCCTGCGGTTACTGTTGAAGAGCTGTTTGGTAATAGTGAAAATGCGGCTTTCATAAGTTGGATAAAAGCACTTGAATACACTTTTAGTTGGAAAAGGCACTTAAATATAATTGGTAAAATAATTGATTATTTTAAGAAACCGAGAATTATGAATAGTAAGAATACGTGGCAATTGACAGATGAAGGACAAAAAGCAATTGGGCAAATTAATAAGATATTAAGAAGAAGCACTTTTAAGAATAGGATAAGAGGGACAGCATTAGAACAAAACCCTGATGAAGTATTTGGAATTGTTAAGAAATTGCCTGTCATGGAAGCATCATTTTACCCGGGAAATCCGGTAGCCAGTAAATATATTTTACCATATAAAGCATTTATTTATTCCGGTAAAGATGGCGTAGTGAAAAGGTTAGACGGTGGCAGAGCAATAGAGCCTATGGCCGATAACCAATGGCCAATAGTTGAAGACGCACTACGGGATATCATCTCCCATCTCAGAAACAATCCCAATTTATCCTTTGTCCAAATTGCCGAGCAGGCAAATCTGCCTCAGGAATTAAGCGATGTGCTTGCCTTTATAGACGAAAACTATGTGCTTAAAAAGATAAAAGGCGAAAATTATTTTGCCCTATCTACCAAAACAATCCCTTCGCGAACATTAAACTCTCTGCAAAAACAAGACCTTCAAGTTATCCATCATTTTATCTCACTGGAAAATCTATCTAAACACAATCTAAATCTCCCCCAAGAACAAAGGCGATTGCTTTGTCATATCTTGGAAAGGTTGGGAATATTGCCGTTGGGGGGGAGAGCTGTTGTTGATTGGGAAAAAACAAAATCCCGCTTGGCAAAGAAAGGCTTTTGGTCTGGTCTTTTTACTAAATCTATTTCCCGCTATCCAGAGGCAGTAAAGCTTGATGATATAATAAAGTTTATACTTAGTTTTATTGTTATTACGGCTACCTTTACCATCGGCCATTTATTTACGACAGATTTTGTTAATATTTTTGCAAGTGTCCAATTTGGATTAGGGGTGTCTCTTCTGTTCTTTGGAATAAATACTGCTCGCAATTGGCTTAGCGACAAGATACCGCATTTCAACAAAGGCGTTAAGCAGGAAATGAAGCAGTTATTGAATAGGGAGAATATTCATTATGGCAAGCATAGCCGAGCGATGTTCACTACGGCAATAAGGATGCCAATATTTTTAGGCATTAGTTTTGTGGTGTTTCATATCCTTAGCCCAATTTCAGGAACTTTTCTTTGGGTTTTACTTGCCACTGTTTTATTGGGTAGCTATATGGGCGCTTATGATAGTTATATGAGAGCCAAACAATATCCCGAGCCCCATATACGCAGAGCTGAATACATAAAAAACTATGTTCTGACCTTTGCGGCAATTTTAGTATCTTTTTTTGTTTCTCCCAGCCCCATTCTTTTTGTGATAGT
>DAOWIN010000048.1 GCA_030640885.1 Candidatus Omnitrophota bacterium | reverse complement strand
TTGGAATTGATTAGAAAAATAGGGTTTTATATGGTAAAATGGAAAAGAGAAAGGAATTAGGAGTTAGGGGAGAGGAATTAGGGAAGAAAGGAAAAAACCTTACTTCCACCTACCACTTGCACTTATGGCGTGCAAGTAAAATGCGTTAGAAATGAGGTGGAAGTGGGTAAAAGGAGGGAAATTATGGAGGAGAAAGAGATGAAGGAAAATGTGGAGAAGGAAAAAGAGGGAAGTGAAAAAGAGATAAAGGGGGGAGCAGAGAAGCAAGGAAAAGAAATACCTAAGAAAAAGAAGAAATGGGTGAAACCGACAATCACCAGAGTGAAATTGAATCCCGAGATGGCCGTGATGGGGGTGTGTAGTCAGAGTGCAGGTGCCATGAATGATATGGTTCCGGAGGCTTGTTCAAGTGAAGCTAATTGCAGGGAGGCGCATTCGGAGACAGCAGATGCCACAGGTTGCGACAATGCTGCAACTTCATAACCCAAGCCCGATAAAGAAAGTTACCAGTTACCAGAGAAAGAAGTGATGGAGGTGAGACCTCCTTCACTTTCTTGGAATTGGGGAATTAGTTATTTATGCTAAAAATCTATCTTTATAATTTGCTAAAAAGCAAAAAGAGTAATTTTATTGGTATTATTATTAGGTTTTTTCTTTTATTACTTTCTTATATTTATTATTTAGCAATAAAGATAAGGCAGGGATTATATGCCTGCGGTTTATTTAAGACCTCTAAACTCAATTGCAAGGTTATCAGCGTAGGGAATATTACTTTGGGAGGGACGGGAAAGACGCCGTTTGTAGAGTTTTTAGCAAAGGAATTAAAAAAACAAGGGAAAAAGGTAGCAGTGCTGGGTCAGGGCTACAAAAGAAAGTCACCAGTCACCAGTCACCAGTCACCAGCAAGAAGAGAAAAAGAGAGTAAATTGCAGAATTTAGGGGATGAGGGAATTTTTTTGCGGGAAAAACTGAAAGACATCCCTTTATTGGTTGGCAAAAACAGAATAAAGACAGGTAGAGAGGCGATTGAGAGATATAAAGCAGATACCCTTATCTTAGATGACGCCTTTCAATATCAGCGTTTAAAAAGAAATTTGAACATTGTTTTAATTGATGCTACTAATCCCTTTGGCAATAATTATCTATTGCCGCGGGGTTTTTTAAGAGAGCCGATTAAAAATTTAGGCAGGGCGGATTTTTTTATTCTAACTAAAACTAATTTAATTGAAGAAAAGCAGGTTTCTTTTTTAAAACAAAGACTATCAAAAGAATTTCCCAAAATTCCTCTTGCTGAGGCAGATTACAAGCCGATTTGTCTGCTTGATTTACTCAAAAATGAGAAAAAGGACTTAAATATTCCAACCTCCAATCGCGTGCTTATCTTTTCTGCCATTGGCAATCCCGATTCTTTTTTGAAGGCGGTGCAAGGTTTCTGCAAGGTAGAATCAGAGCTCAATTTTCTTGACCATTGTCAGTATAAAGCAGAGGATATAAAAAAGATAATTGAGATTTGTTCTCAGAAAAATATCCATATTATTATTACTACTGAAAAGGATGCCGTAAAGCTCAAAGGTTTTCTGCATCTTTTTGCAAAACATCTTTCCCTTTTTTCTTTAGAAATGGAGATGCAAATACTGGAAGGAAAGGAGAAATTGAATGCTGTTATTAATTCTGCGATTTCTGATTAAACTCGCCAATTTTTTGCCCCTTAGATTTTCTTTGTGGCTAGGCAAAACGGGAGGCAAATTAATTTATTTTTTGCTTCCTCGTTATCGACACATAGCTTATGCCAACATTAGATTTTTTTTGGGTATGGATAGAAAAAAAGCTCTCAGAATCACCCGAAACCTATTTGAAAATTTAGGTATGTTCATTAATGAAATTTTTAGATTCTTTAGATTGAATAAGAATAATATCGATTCTTATGTAGATTTTGAGGGCTTGGAGAATTTAGATACTGCGCTTTCAGAAGGAAAGGGAGTGATTCTACTTACTGCTCACTTGGGAAATTGGGAAATGAGCGGTGTTGCTTTGGGTCTAAAGGGATATTCTATAAAGGTGCTTGCCCGCCAACAGAGAGATAGCCGCATAGATAAATTGCTAAACCTTTATCGTCAAAGCAGCGGGATTAAGGTTATTAAAAAGGGAATGGCTTTACGGGAGATTATCCAGGGATTAAGGAATAATGAAATAGTGGGGATGTTAGGGGACCAAGGAGGGAAAAAGACAGGAGTTTGTGTTAAATTTTTTGAGCGCTATATTTTTCTTCCCCGCGGGTTCTTAGATATTGCTCGCAGAACAGGGGCAAAGATTGTGCCAATATTTATTTTTCCAGTTGAAAGTGGCAAAGGCAAAATTATTTCAGGAACAACTTCTGGGAGAAAAAATAGAAAAAGATATAAGATAATCATTGGTTCTTCTCTTGTCTGTGAAGGTTCAAGGGAAAGTATTGTTCAAAGATACGCAAATATTTTACAAGATCACATTGCTTCTTGTCCTGAACAATATCTGTGGATTTACAACCTTTCTAAATTTACTTTTTCTAAAACAGTGCTAATTTTAGATGATGAAAAGGCTGGACACCTAAACCAAAGCAGGGCAGTAGCTTCTCAGATTGAAAGCATTCAGTCGGAAAAATATCCTCAGCTTTTTGCTTCCTATCCTAATTCTGTGGAGATAATCATTAAAAAAGTAGAGTACAAAAATCGCTTTTTTCGTTTTTTGTTAACATTTTGTTTATCTAATGTTTTTCTGCGTTATCTATGCGGCTCTAAATGTTTGCGGTTCTGTCTTACTAAAATGTCATATAAACAATTAATAGAAACGCCTGCTAATATAATTATTTCTTGCGGTTCTTCTTTAATTTCGCCCAATATTTTTTTAAAACAACAAAATTTCGCCAAAAATATCGTTATTATGTCTCCTTTTGTATTTTCGCGAAAGTTTTTCAATCTAATTATTGCCCCCTGCCATGACCATTTGCGGCAGGCAAATGTTGTTTCTATTTTAGGAACCCCCAATCTGATTACATCCCAAGTTGTTGAAACCGCCGCTAAAAAGATAAAAAAGGAACTAAGATTGCAAAAAAATTTAATAATCGGCATATTTGTTGGTGATGCTTCTTATTCTCGTTTTCAAAAAATACTAACGGAAATTATAAAAGTTTCTCAGAGATTGGATGCCGAACTTTTATTAGCTACCTCCCGACGCACTTCTGAACGGATTAGTAATTTAATCAAACAAAAACTAAGCGGTTTTGCTCTTTGCAAATTGCTTGTCATTGCCAACGAAAGAAATATAAAAGATGCCGTTCCTAAAATACTGGGGTTAAGCAATCTCATCATTGTTACTGCTGATAGTATTTCTATGGTTTCTGAAGCCGCTTCTTCGGGAAAGCCTGTGATTGTTGCAAAGATGGGAAGAAGCAAAAAAAAGAAAGAGGAATTTTTGGACAGCTTAAAGCAAAAAAGGATTATAAACTTGGTTTTTCCCAATGAGTTGGAGAATAAAATCATTGAAATCTATACGAGAAAAGAAAAGCCGCAAATTTTAGATGATAAAGAAAAAATAAAGCGGGGAGTTGAACAAATATTATGAGAATTCTGCAAATTTTACCTGAACTTAATGTAGGAGGAGTAGAGACCGGAGTGGTGGATTTAGCAAAGGAATTGGTTGAGCATAATCATCATTCAGTAGTTATCTCTAATGGAGGGAGCCTTGTGCCTAAGTTGACTTTGAGCGGCAGTAAGCATTACAAACTTCCTGTGCACAAGAAGTCTCCATTTACTATTTTGAGGATGATTTTTAGGGTAGCCAATATTATCAAAAAGGAGAAAATAGAAATTGTCCATGCCCGAAGCCGTGTGCCGGCATGGATTGCTTATTTTTCAGCCCGACGCAAAGGGGTTAATTTTATTACCACTGCGCATGGCTACTATAATAATTATTTTTTTAGCAAAGTGATGGCTTGGGGTAAAAAGGTAATTGTGCCTAGCCGAGTAATCGGCAGACATATGCTTGATAGTTTTAAAACCCCCCAAGAAAGAATAGTTCTAATTCCACGAGGAGTGGATTTAAGCAAATTTGATTTTGAAGCTTCAAAGCTGAAAGAAAAGCAAAAAAAGGCTGGCAAAGGGACGATTGGTTTAATTGGCAGAATAACGCCCGGTAAAGGGCATCTTGATTTTATAAAAGCGATTGCTCGCGTGGTGAGAAAAATGCCCCAAATTAAGGTGCTGATTATAGGGGATGTTGCTCCCGGGAAGGAAAAGTATAAAAATGAAATAAACCTGCTGGTAAAACGGTTTGGTTTAACGCGTTATGTAGAATTTTTAGGTTGGCAAAAAGATATACCCAAGATACTCAAACAGTTAGACATCTTGGTCGTCCCTTCTACAATTCCTGAGGCTTTTGGGCGAGTGATAATTGAGGCCCAGGCTTCGGGTGTGCCGGTAATCGCTACTAATGTGGGAGGTATAGTAGATATTATTGATGATAAACAAACAGGGATTTTAGTTCCTCCTCAAAATCCGCCTAAAATAGTTGAAGCAATTATTGCTCTTTTAAAAAACAGGGAGTTTGCTCTTTCATTGGCTCAAAAAGCGAGAGAAAAGATAGAGAAGGAATTCAGTTTAAACTTGATGTTTAAAAAGACATTAGAGGTATATGAGGGTGTATGCCGCAAGAAAAAGGTTTTAATAATAAAATTGGGCGCTCTTGGCGATCTTATTTTAGCCGTCCCCTCTTTGCGGGCTATTCGCAAGAAGTTTCCCGAACATCATATTTCTTTGTTGGTAGGAGAAAAATGCTATGGAGTTATCTATCAATGCCCTTATGTGGACGAAATAATTGTCTATCAGCGCAGAGGAAGGGGGAGAATAATCAAGATGCTTAGACTATCGCAAAGGTTAAGGCGGGAAAATTTTGATATAGGCGTTGATTTGCAGAATAATTGGCAAAGCCATTTTATTCTTTATTTAAGTGGAGTGTTCAAAAGATATGGTTATAACCGAAAAGGGGGTTTTCTGCTGACTGATAAGGTTAATCTCAGTGAAAGATTTGCCGATTCTCAAACAGAAAAAATTTTCCCGCCTGTCCAACATCAACTGCGTTTATTGAAATTATTAAACATTAATCAAATAGATGAAAATTTGGAGTTATGGACTTCGGCGGAGAATGAAAACTATATCAACAACTTTTTTCGGCAGGAGTGGATTGGCAAAGGGCAAAAGGTGGTTGCCATAAATCTATTTGCTCGTTGGGAAACAAAGAATTGGAATTTAGAAAACTTTTCGCAATTGGCGGCTAAACTAATAAAGCTCTATTCTGTTCGTATAGTGATAATTGGAGAAAATAAATACAAAGAGGAAAGCCAAAGATTTCAGGCTTTGTCAAAAGATAGAATAATTAACGGCGTAGGAAAAACAGATTTGGGACAACTTGTTTCTTTGATCAAAAGATGCCATCTTTTAATTACTTCGGATAGCGCGCCAATGCATATTGCCGCCGCAGTGAAAACTTCCTTTGTAGCTCTATTTGGACCTACTATGCCTCAGCGGCATCTTCCACCCGCCGGGAAATTCAAGGTAATCAAAAAGAATATAAGCTGCAGTCCTTGCTACAGGCATAAATGTTTAACAAAAAAATGTATGAAAGCAATTAAGGTGGATGATGTTCTTGGAGCAGTGAAAAAGATAATGACAGATGCAGAGTAGAAAGAGATATAGAAATATTGGCTTCGGAATATTTTTACTCGCTTTTTTAATTCGTTTTGTTCATTTAAACCTTTTATTGAAAACTCCGCTTTTTTTCCCTTCTGGTCTTGACCCCGCTTTTTTTCATTCTTGGGCAAAGGAGATAATCCAAGGCATTATTCTGAGACAGCCCTTTCCTGCTTTACCGCTTTACCCCTATTTTTTAGCTCTGCTTTATAAAATTTCGCATATCAATTTGTATTTTGTTTATTTTATTCAGATTCTGCTTTCTTCTTTAAGCTGTTCTTTAATATATCTTATTGCTAAAAGGGTTTTTAATTCGAAAGTTGCTCTTGTTGCCGGTTTAATAGCCTGTTTTTATGGAATGTTTGTCTTTTATTCCTCTATTTTGGTAGGAGCGACACTGGCAATATTTTTGACTTTGCTGGCGATTTTCATTTTAGTTAAAAACGAAAGATTGGGTCTTTTTTCTTCGCTGAGCGCGGGACTGCTTTTGGGGCTTTCTTGTCTGGTGCGTTCAACCAACCTTTTATTCTTTCTTTTTCTTCTATTTTATTTTTTAGCCAAGAAGGTGAAGAAAGAAACCTTGCTGGTTTTCTCTCTTGCCTTTTTTCTTTTTCCGGGTATAACTTTGCTGCGAAATTATGCAGTGAGCAAGAAACTAATTTTTACTGCTCATAGCGGGATAAATCTTTATTTAGCCAACAATCCCCAAGCAAAAGGGAAATTCGAGACATTATTAGGAAGAAGCAGTGAAGAGATTTTGCAGAATGGGCGGCTAATTGCCGAGAAAAAATTAGGCAGGTCTTTAACATTAAGCCAATCCTCTGTTTTTTGGCGCCAAGAAGCAATAAATTTTATCAAACAGAATCCCTTGTCTTTTTTAACCCTTTGTTGCAAAAAATTCCTTCTTTTTTATCAGGCAAAGGAGATTCCTGATGTGGAAGATTACAATCTATGCCGAAGATATGTTCTGCCTTTTCTAAGGTTTCCTTTTTTGTCTCTGCGTTTAATTTTGCCTCTGGCAATACTCGGGTTTTTCTTAAGTTTTAAAAGGAAAAATCTTTTGCTGCATCTTTTTTGGCTTTCTCAAAATCTTTCCTTATGCTTATTTTGGGTTAATACCCGTTATCGGTTGCTAAGCGTACCAATTTTTATTATTTTCGCCGCTTTTTCTCTAATCTGGTTAAAGGAGAAAATCAAACAAAAAAGATATAAACCCGTTTCCCTTTTTTTGGTTTTAGTTTTTCTTTTATCGGTTTTGGTTAATTTGGGGAAAGGAAGGCACAGAGAGGCTATTGCCGCTTTTCATTATAATTTAGGGGTTGCCTATTCCCGCCAAAAGGATTATAATAAAGCAGTTAGAGAGCTAAATGAGGCTTATAATTTGCAGATAAATGCGGCGACTGTATTTGCCTTGGGGACAGCTTATTTCCAAAAAGGGGATGTCGGTAAAGCAAAGGAATATTTTGGATATGCTTTAACTCTCTATCCCAACGCTGAAACCCATTACAATTTAGGTTTTGTGCATCAAGAAAAGGGTGAGATTCATTTGGCAAAGCAGAAATATAAAAAGGCAATTGCTTTGAACCCTTATTTTCTGCCCGCCCGCTATAAGTTATCTCAGCTTTATTTAGAAGAAGGTAAATTGGAGATGGCTTTGGCCGAAATAAAAAAGGTTTTGCAGGAATCGCCTCAGAATAAAGAAGCGAATGAGCTTAAAAATGAGATTGAAGAGAGAATGAGCGATAAACTTTAAGGGTTTGTTGCGTTTATTGTGTTCATTGGGTTCTTTGGGTTTATTGGGTTTAACTCCATAAACTCTATAAACTCCATAAACTCCATAAACTCCATAAACTCTCTGCGGAGCAAAACTATGCAAAATAAAAAAGATTTAAAACTTATAATTCAAATCCCTTGCTGGAATGAGGAAAAAGTTCTTTCCCAAACCATTCGGGATATACCCAAAGAGATTGCCGGTATTGCCAAAATTGAGATACTGATAATAGACGATGGCAG
>DAOWIN010000066.1 GCA_030640885.1 Candidatus Omnitrophota bacterium | reverse complement strand
CCGCCTACGAAGTAGGCAAATTCTCATCAATACTCCCATCAGGAAGCATATTATCAGAATGCTCTTCTCCTCTCTCTTCCATCCTCCGCCGCACACAATCTGCATTGCTTACCATACAGTAGTTCTCAATCCATTTCTTATTTAGTTTACCAGCTTTATAAAACCTCTTCATTGGACAAACATCGTACCAGCCGCACTCTTTCTTTTTCATCACATATCGATTTTTAAATTGAGGAATTCTGTTATTCCGGATAGGAAAATCTCTTGAGAATCAATAAAAGCCGAGTTATGTTCGCCTTTTATCTTTAACAATTGTTTAGGCGGAGAGGCAGTTTGAAACAACTTTTCGGCTAATGAAAAGGGTATCATCTCGTCATCAAGACTGTGAATAATAAGTTTGGGTATAGCAACGCCCTGTATTTTAGCAAGCGAATCAAAACGACTAACGAATAAAGCCGATGGCACAAAGGGATACATTGTTTTTGCCATATCTTTGACGCAAGTGAATGTCCCTTCGCTTATAACGGCTTTTGCATCTACTTTTGTCGCAAGATCAATTGCTACTGCTCCTCCCAATGATTCACCGTAAAGAATTATTTCATCAGGGGAAATTTTTTTCTGCAAAATGAGATAATCGTAAGCCGCTTTCCCGTCTGTGTATAAGCCCTTTTCATCTGGCCGGCCTTTGCTTTTGCCATAACCGCGATAGTCAAAAATAAATACATTTATCCCTAATTTATGAAACAAAATTATCTTATCTAAACGATTGCCTATATTGCCGGCATTGCCATGAGCGTAAAGCAGGGTATTAGAAGCATCCTTAGCTGGAATAAACCAGCCATTCAGTTCTACTGCATCGCTTGTTTTAAAATAGATATCTTCGAAGGGCAAACTCAAAAAAGCAGGACTGCTGACAATTTTCCTCTCGGGGAAATATATACTTTGCTTTTCCTTATACCTCAGCACAATTAAAAAAAGAACAATAATTAAAATGAAATAAAAAACGGCTTTAAGCATTGAATCTATTTTTCTGAAAAAGAGAAAAACTTTTTAGCTTTTTTTTCTCAATTACAGCTTTGATTTCGGCAATCTTTTTTCTCGTTTCTTCCTCTCCAGATTGTATGCATTTTTCAGCTTTGGAAAAATGCGCCCAGCTTATATTTTTGGTTGCTGGTTCAATTATTATATCAGCAAACTCCATCTGCCTTTTGTTTAAAATCTTTCCTCTAATATCGCAAACCTGATAAAATGCATTCATTCCCTTAGAAAAATCTCGTTTTTTAAGTTCTGTTTCTAAGTTAACTGCAATTATTACATCCGCCCCTAACTCTTTTAATATTCTTACTGGAACAGACTCAATAGCTCCCCCATCGCTCAATAATCGGCCATTAATTTGCAAAGGAGGAAAAATCGCCGGGATTGAAGAACTGGCAAGCACTGCCCGGTCAAGTCTTCCATCATGCAAGACAACCTCCTCTCCACTATTCAAATCTGTGCAGATAGCATAAAAAGGAATCTTGGTTTGCGCAAATGTTTTTCCTCCCAACCAATCCTCAATACTTTCCTCAACTAAGGAAAAATCGATAATAAAACCTTGCATGCGTTGTTTGTTGAGGGCGTATATTTCTTTAACAAGGGCGCTAAACTTTCTATAAATAGTAGTTTTACCTTTGAATATTTTCGGAAGCGATGCCTTTTCGATTCTGGGCATATCTATTTTTTTTAATGCTTGCAATATTTTTGTCTTTAAAACCTCGGCATTGGGATTTAAGACATAACCTCCTCCCACTATCGCGCCCATACTTACACCGGCGAGCAAATCTATGCGGATGCCTTCTTCCTCTAAAACTTTCAACACCCCTAAATGACTTAAGCCTCTTGCTCCCCCACCGCCTAAAGCCAACCCAATTTTTACCTTATCAGAAACGATCCATTTTTGACGAATACTTTTACCCCAAGCAAGCAAGGAGTTTCTAATAAAAGTTGTTCTTTCTGAAAAATTTTTCTTTGTTATCATTCCCAAATTTCCACCTCCAGTTCTAATTTAACATTATACCTTTTTTTTACATTTTTTTCTATTATTTTAATAAGGGCAAGAATATCGCTTGCTTTTGCTTTCTGTCCACGGTTAATAATAAAATTGCTATGCTGGCAGGAAACCTCCGCCCCCCCTATGCTTTTTCCTTTTAAACCACACTGCTCAATCAAATAAGCTGCTGCTTTTTCTCCTTGCGGGTTTTTAAAAATACAGCCTGCCGAACAGGAAACTGTCCCCTGTGTTTTTCGGCGGTAATCAACAAAATTAGATTTTTTTTGTTTAATTATGCCTTTATCGGCCTTTTGCAAATTGAACTTTGCTTCCAAGATAACACATTCAAAAAGATTGGAACAGCGGTAGGAAAAATCTAATTCCCGTCCAAGAGAATAGCTTTCTTTTCCTTGCAAATCAATGGTTTTTACATAATCAATTAGTTCTTTTATTTCCTTTTTAACTGGATGAACCGTGCCCAAATTTGTTTTTATCGCTCCGCCTACACTTGCCGGAATACCCACAGCAAATTCTAATCCGCTTAATTCGTTATGCTCAGCTACCTTTAACAAGTCTGCTAATTTTGCCCCAGCCCCGCAACGCAAACTTTCTTTCTCTTTTTTGATATAAGTAAATTCAGGAGAATTTAGCCGAATTACTATGCCTTTTACGCCTTCATCTTTAACCAAAAGATTGCTTCCTCTGCCAATAATAGATAGGGTTATTTGCTCGGCAGCGGAAAATTTGATTATTTTAATTAAAGAAGCAGTATCTGTTGGCTCAATAAAAACCTCTGCCGACCCGCCAATTTTTAAAGTGGTGTATTCGGAAAGCGGCTCGTTGAATAAAATCTTTCCTTCAATTTCCTTTGAGAGAAATTTTTTTTGAGAATCAGTCATGTTTTCAAGTTGCAAGCTGCAGGCTGCAGGCTACAGGCTGCAGGCTACAGGCAACAGGCTACAGGCTACAGGTAAGAAAAAGCAAGAAATCTTATATCTTAGTTTTCTTACTTGCAGCCTGCAGCTTGTAACTTGTGGCTTGTAGTTTCTTGCTTGTAGCTTGCGACTTGTGGCTTGTAACCTGCAGCTTGAAGCTTATTAGCCTGCAGCTTGTAACTTGTGGCTTGTAGTTTCTTGCTTGAAGCTTGCAACTTGCAACTTGTGGCTTGGAACTATTTTTATCAAATCTTTAGTAATATCCCCAATATCCCCTGCCCCTAAAACCAATATTATATCGTTCTTGCGTGCAATTCTTTGAACATAATTGATAATTTTTTCCTTGGGAAGTAAAACCGCCGCTGGACTATTTTCTTCATTTATTGCTTTTAAGATAAGTTCACTACTTACACCGGGAATCGCCTTTTCGCTGGCAGCATAAATATCGCTTAAAATTACTATGTCTGATTTGTCAAAACATCTGCCAAAACTGTTGCTCAAGAATTTTGTACGAGTATATCGGTGCGGCTGGAATATGCTGATTATTCTACCTTTCTTATTCTCCTTGATGGGTAAATAGGCAGAGATAGCTGAGGCGATCTCAGTAGGATGATGGGCATAATCCTCAATTAGCATAATTTCATCCTTTCTTTTTATTTCTCCTCGTCGGGCTACCCCTTTATAATTCTTAAAGCTTTCTCTTAACTCCTTAAAATCAACATTTAAGTGCAGACAAACAGCGATTGCAGATAGGCAATTAAGCACATTATATTTCCCCAAGAGTGGAATTTTCACTCTGCCCAATTTTTCTTGTTTAAAAAAACAATCAAAAGAAATTGTCAAATCTTTCCTTATGATATTTTTAGCGAAAATATCACATTCGGGAGAAAAACCAAAGCTAATTTTTTGAGCAATTTTTAATCCGCATAAAATCTTTCTTATATTTTTATCCTCGCCGTTATAAAAAATAGCTTTGTTCACTTTTTGACAGAATTCTTTAAAAATAGAAAGTATCCTTTCCTCGCTTTTGTAAAAATCTATATGTTCGGCTTCAATGTTAGTAATTACGGCATAGGTAGGCGAAAGACGCAAAAATGAACCATCGCTTTCATCGGCTTCAGCCACAAAATAAGAACTTTTGCCTAAACAGGCATTCCCTTTTAGATCAAAAGACTCTCCGCCTAAAACAACGGTAGGGTCAACTTGAGCATTGATTAAAGCAACGGCAAGCATATTTGCCACGCTGGTTTTGCCGTGCATTCCGCTTATGGCAACGCTGGTTCTGCCTTTGGCTAAATCGGCTAATAGCTCTCCGCGGTGTTTAATGGGAATATTTCTCTGTTTGGCAGATTCAATTTCAGTGTTATCAGAAGAAATTGCCGAAGAAAAGATAAGCATTTGGGCATCTTTTAAATTAGAGGCGCAATGCTTCAAAAATATTTTTCCCCCGGCCTTTTTTACCCTCTGGGCATAAGAATTCATTTGCAGATCTGAACCGCTTACCCTTTTCCCTGCTTGTAAAAGAAGAAGAGCAAGAGCGCTCATCCCCGCTCCGCCAATTCCAACAAAATGAATTTTATCTTGTTTAATCATTTTTCCTCGGTTCTCTATCCTTCCTCCTATGTCCTTTATCCTATGTCCTTCCTCCTCTACTCAATCTTACTACCTCTTCCGCCAATATTTCATCGGCTTTCTGGCTGACATTCCCGCTGGCATTTTTCAAAGCAAACTCCTGCAAATTTTTTTCCATTATCAGAATCTTCGCTCGGTTATGTTTTAAATCCAAAATTGTTTTCCTTAAATAGTGCGAACTGAAATCTTTCTCTTCAACCATTAAACAAGCCCTATGACTAAAAAGGAGTTTGGCATTTGCTTCTTGATGCTGATGGGCATAAGGATAAGGGATTAAAATGGCTGGCTTTCTTAAAGCGGTTATCTCAGCAATTGCAGTTGCTCCGGCGCGGGAAATAACCAAATCTGCCGCCGCATAAGCACCCCCTATTTTGTCTAAAAAAGCAAATAATGAACAGTTAATATCTAACTGGAAATACTCCTCTTTAAGAAAAGAATAATCCGTTTCACCGCAAAGATGGGTTATTTGCAAACAATTTCGCTCTGCAGAAGACATCTCTTTCAAGGCATTTAAAACTGTTATATTTATGCAATGCGCTCCTTGGCTTCCGCCGATTATTAAGATAGAAAATTTTTCTTTGTGCAATAAATCAGTTTCCGCAGAAACGGATTTATCAAACCCCGTTAGAGAATATCTTGGTTGCTCTCCAATAGTATGATTATTTCCCTTGTTTTGTATTGCAAATTTCTCTAACGGGGTAAAAATCTCTTGCCGTAGAGGGTTGCCGCTAAAAATGGTTTTTTTAGCTGGAAAGAATTTTTTACTGCAGGCAAAACTGATTGCAATTTTATCCACAAATTTAGACAAAACCTTATTTGCTTTTCCGGGCAAAACATTTTGTTCATGAATGAGGGTAGGAATTTTTTTGAACGCAGAAACCAAAAGGATAGGAATAGTCCTATAACCTCCAAATCCCACCACTGCCTCTGCTTTATATTTGGCAAGAATCCTGTTTGCCTCCTGAAAAGATTTTCCGAGCTTAACTAAAAAAGGAAAGATTTTTTTAAAAGAAAAGGAGGGAGAAGAAAAAAATTCTCTTGGATAATTTCTCAAATCGCTTATTTTTTTATCTATTTTTTTGGAAGAAATTAACAAAAGAATCTTTTTGCCCTTTTGTTTTAACTTATCAGCTAAAGCCAAAGCTGGGAAAAGATGCCCTCCGCTGCCGCCGGCAACAATAATAATTGTTTTATTCATCAAGGTTGCCGTTGTTATTAGCAATATTCACCAAAATGCCTATTCCAATCATATTAAGCACCAAAGATGAACCGCCATAACTAATAAACGGCAAAGGTAGACCCTTAGTGGGAACCAAGGCCGTAACTACAGCAATATTAACTACTGCTTGCAAACCAATTAACACAGTAATTCCCAAAGCCAATAAATGTCCCCCCAAATCCTTTGCCCGTAAAGCAATTTTTATTCCGCTTAGAGTTAATAAAATAAACAAAAAGATAACTGCCACACTGCCCAATAGCCCAAGCTCTTCTCCAATAATAGAAAATATAAAATCTGTGTGGCAACCCGGAAGATAAAACAATTTTTGTTTGCCAGCACCCAAACCCACACCCCATAGTCCTCCATTTTTAAAGGCAATAAAGGATTGGATAATCTGCCATCCTGTTCCTTGCGGGTCTTTGAAGGGCTGGAGAAAAGAAACAATTCTTTTCATCCAATAGGGACGAATAACAATAAGAAAAGGCGCTGAAGCAAGAAAAGAAAAAAAGAGAAGACAAAGATGCTTTATCCTAACCCCGGCGCAAAAAGCAATAATAAAAAAGAGGATAAGCAAGAAAAAACTGGCGCCAAGGTCTGGCTGAACAAAAACTACAGAAGCTACAAAAAGAGTAACCAATAAGGGTGGCAAAAAACCTCGCCGAAAGCTTTTGGTTTCTACTTGATGGCGAGCAAAAAAACTGCTTAGATATAAAATTAAAGAGAGCTTTGCCAACTCTGAGGGTTGAAAAGAAAAGTTTTTAAGATACCCCCAAGGGAATAATATTAACCATCTCCTCGCTCCTCCGGCAGAATGTCCAAAGAATGGAATAAAGGTTAAAATTAAGAAAAAAATGGAAAGAAGTAAAATCTTTTTGCTCTGTTTTTGTAAAAAATGGTAATCAATATTTACAGCGGCAGTCATCCCCAAAAAACCAATAACTAAAGAAACAAGCTCTCGCCGTAAAAACAAATAGCTATTTCCAAAATACTTCCAAGCATAAATGGCGCTACTGCTGTAGATCATCATTATGCCGATAAAAATTAAAGCCGAAGTGGCAAGAAGAAGAGTATGTTTGGGACGCATTAAACAAATGTCTAATTTCTAATTGCTCTAACTCATTGGGTCACCCAGTTCCCCAGACCCCCAGTTCCCCAGTTCCCCAGCCATAGTTCTACCGGCTGGGCGGCTGGGTGACTGGTTGCTGGGCGGCTACCTTTAGGTCAATTAGGTTAATTAGACATCTCTTTTGAATAATCTTCCAAAATTTCCCGATGGTCAAAAGCGATCTCGCTGGGCAATTCATTTAATGGGAAAAGCTCTACCTGCTGAGCATCGCTATCTGCTTTTGGTTCCCCTTTCCCTTTACCAATAAACACAGTAGAAATAGTATGAAAACGGGGGTCGCGATGAGGGTCAGAATAAGTATGAAACTGCTTTAAATTTTCTAATTCTAAATTCGTTTCCTCCTTCGCCTCCCGCATAACCGCATCTTCCAAACTCTCTCCGTAATCTACAAAACCACCCGGTAAAGCCCAGCCAAAAGGCGGATTTTTTCTTTTAATCAAAACAATTTTTTTATCAATTTCAATAATCACATCTACGGTTATAAAAGGACCTTGTTCAATCTTCTTCTGCATATAAGTCAGATAACCCATAGATGCTTTATCAAAAATCCGCCAATCTTTTTCATGGTATAAGATAAAAATAATCTTTTGTAGACAGGATTTGCGATTATGCAAATGAGAAAAAACTGCTTGAGACATAACCTTAGCTGATGTTTCTAATGGAAATCTGCCTGCACCGCAGCCCAGAGCGGGAAAGGTTATGGAGTTAATTTTATACTCCTCTGCCTTGTTTAATGCACTAATAGTAGATTGGCGAATAAACTTCTCATTGGTTTTGAAGTCAAGCCCCATTGTAGCGGCATGAATTACATATTTCGCTTTCAGATTGCCGGCGCCGGTAACCGCCGCTTCGCCAATAGCAATTGGAGAAACCCTGTTTGCCTCCTCTTGAATAGAAGAACCTCCCTTTCTCTTTATTGTCCCGGCAACACCACCTCCCATCAAGAGCTTATTATTAGCAGCATTAACAATCGCTTCTGTGTCTTGCTCTGCAATATCTCCTTGAACAATTTCAACAGTAGTTGTTTTTATCTTTAGCATTTCTTCCTCCTTTTTTAGATTTAACTCAACTTTGGTAAATTTCTCGAAATTACATAATAGGAGAGAATTTTTGCGTTTTGAGCGGACATCAAATTTAGCACATAGCACATAGCGTTTAGCGGATAGTAAAGACTATAAACATTAGAACTTACGGTTTTCTTATCTTCCTATCCGCTATCCGCTATCCGCTATAGGTTATTGTCTCTGCCTTAACATATATTTCTTTTGGCGCCTTTTTGTAATACTTAAATAAAGCTGGGCATAGCCAGCCTTCCATTTTTAAACTTTCTGAATAATACCAATTTCCGCCCTCTTCTTCTCTCTGCCATATCAATTTCATTTGGTAATCTGGAAACGGATTGGCTGAAAATAATAATCTAAACCCATTTTTAGCGCTGGGAATATCTTTTACAATATGGCTAATTATCTCAGGGACACCGGCAACAAACGGCTCTTGATATAAATTTACCCTTTTATCATCAAAGACCCAGGTCTCATTATGCCAATACGGCTTTAGGACTAAAATTGCATTATCCGGCGCGTTTAGACTTTTTTGTTTGTATAAAAATGCCATAAATACAACTGCGATAATTATTAGTAAAGTGAGTAAATGTTTCATAGGATCCCTCTCAGCTTCCACCTAATTAGATTGTCGCGTTTTGATGAAGATTTTACAATAAGTTCGTTTATTTGCCAAAGCCACTCTAACTTTTTCTTTGGGGATATTTTCATAAATCTCAAAAGACGCTTATCCTCTGTTTCCCATTTGAAAATCATACATTTCTCCTTAATTTTTTTTATTTTCTTTAATTTTTCTATATCTAATTTATCAACTGTTCATCCTGTTTTTTCCCATAGCGAAACGGCGGAAAAAAGTCAGGTGGATTGGTTTGTTATGTGTTTTTAGTAAGAATTAATAAATATTCTGATTTCATACCGTTAGGATTTTTATTGTTTCTTGCTCCAAATAACTGTCTTGTTTTAATTTCATCATCAAAGACAATTTCAAATTTAAACCCTTTTTCTGTAAAATATTCTGTAAAAATTCTCCAAGTTTCAATCTCAATCCCATCAATTTTAGGATTACCTACGAAAATACAAGCCTTTCCACCTTTTTTTAGTAGATTCATACTATTTTCAAGAGAAGCAATTGTATGGTCAAAATAAGAGTTTAGAATTTTAATCAATTTATCATTTTCAATCTGTTTTCTTATTTCGTTTAAAGTATATGTTTCAATTACTCTTTCAGCTTTTCGGTAGGGAATTTCTAATCTTGATATTTCTTTAACTTGTTTTTCAGTATATCCCAACCAGAATAAATCTAATTTTGAAGTTCTTATATATTCTTGTGCTTGTAAATAGGGCGGTGAAGTAATGAGGACATCTAATTCTTTTTTACTTTCTAATTTAAATTTTGCGGAATCTACTCCAGCATAATATTTCACTTCATTGTTATAATTTTTTGTAATGTTTTGAAAATGCTTTACGGAATCATAAAATTTGTAAGAATTTTGAAACAATTTATTGTCAAGTTGTTTTTTCCAGTCGGTTTGCATTAATTCGGCTATAAAAATTTTTTTAAATTTAGATTTAAACAATTTAGGCGTTCTATGTTCTGCAAGTGAAAATAGTTTGCTAATTTTTACCAACGCTGCTTGTATTATCCATTTGTAAATATTTCCATCAAGTTTATGTAGTCCTGCCCAATATCGAGACAGAACTTCAAATACTTCATCAGAATACCAATACCTAACATTACTGTATTCAGGAATAAAACTCTCCTGTTCCTTTTGAATTTCCTGTATATTCTTTGCCAATTCGTATTTTGAATATTCCTGTGTACCTTGATAAATTTTTATAGGCATTATGTGTTTTAGCAAATAATTTAAATCCAGTAAGATAGCATTCCTTTTGGTTAAAAATGCTTCTAAGCCAACAGTCCCGCTACCTGCAAAGGAATCAATAATCCAATCATTTTCTTTAGTAAATTCATTTATACAAAATCTTACGACTTGAGGAATAAATTTAGCGGGGTAGTAATATATTGAATGTGTTAAATAAGTTGTATCCCTAATTTCAGAAACAATATCCCTAAACGAAACCTCAACCGGTTCTGAGTCCTTTTTTCCTAATTCGTAAGTGAATATTTTATATGTATCAAATAAAGTTGATTGTGTCATTTTTTATAATTTAATTTGTTGTAAATTAATTTTAAGTAAATTAAATCTCTAATATACAAAATTCTATCCGACACGCTTGGCAGCGGAATAGAATCTTCTTTCCAAAGAGTTGATATTTGCAATGCCAATTTGTCAATGTTCTTATTAGTGAAAAAATTATCCAAATCGATCTTTTTCTTTTTAAGATGTTTGTCTAAAATTTCAATGTTTGATTGTCCTTTAAATTCCGTTATTTCTATTTCCAAAGATGAAACAGCATAAGAAACCCATAAGTCATCCCAGTCCTCTACTGTTTGGGTTACATTTTTGATAGCATTTAAGATTTTTTTGTCTTTATTGTCATTCCATTGAAATAAGGATTCTGAAATTTCATCGGTTCCATAGGCAAGTTTTAAAATGATATTTTTAGATATTTCAGCACCTTTTGAAATATTTTTTTTAAATTCGCTTTCTTTAATTTTAATATTTTCAGCCAGTGAAGAATACATTTTAGATATCGTAGAATTTTTTTGTTGTAAATTTCTTTCGTCCCATACAGCAATAAGATACATTATTTTGTCTTTTGGTGTGTTCTTTGAACGCAATAATGCTCTTAAAAAATCTACGAGTGAACCTTTTGCCGTTGTTCCGCCTGTATCATCACGAGAACGAAGTTGTATCATTAAGATTTTTTCATTTTTCTCATCTTTACCAAGAATATCAATATCTAATTTTGGCTTATCTTTCAAAGAAAATGTATTCTTAATTATCTCCTGCATATTAGCAACTTTACGCGGAACAATATTGCAGGTTGTATAATTTTTTAATATTTCTTGCATCATTGCTTCCAAAACTTTGCCTTGTCTTGCTCTGAAGGAACTATTAAAAAATTGATGAAAAGCAAACATTGTGGAATAAAATTGAGCCAAACGGTATTCATTTTTTAATGATTCCGCTCTTTTAATACCTGCCACAAATTGTTTGATATTATCCAAATTATTTTTAAGTTCCGAAAATCTGTTTTCGTTTAAATAAATTATTAAATTCCTTGCTAACCCCAGAGGACTTTTTAATATATCCTTAACAATTTTCAGTGTTCCATCATCATTTAAGAGCAAAAAATTCCTTTTTTGTAGTTTCATGCTTATTCCTTTTTTAAACCATTAACAAATTTTTTTATAACTCGTTTCTCTGTGCCTTTTTCTCTTACCGAAAGCATTTCTAATTTTTTATATTCCTCATCACTAAACATCTTTTTTTGTATTGTCATTTTTATCATCCTCTTCCCTAATATAAATATACCATAAAGTAAGAAAATCGTTAAGGATAAAAGTAAGGATTACCTCAACTTTGGCAAATTTCCCATAACTAAAGAGAATTTTTGCGTTTTGCCTACCCGCCCTCCCGTTAGTCGGAAGTAGACGGGTTTAGCGGATAGTAAAATTAGAAACATTAGGCAGCTTACGATTTTCTTGTCTTTCTATACGCTATACGCTAACCGCTAATTGATTACTTCAACCCTCTTTCGCCAAATCTTCAGCCAATTTTTTCACTGCCTTTAAATCCAGCTTACCGCTTCCTAAAAGAGGAATAGAATCTATTTTAAAAAAGGATTGTTTTTGTGGAATCCAGAGTTTGGGAATATCTTGTTCATTGAGCTTGCGCCAGACAAGGTCTATATCCAAATCTCCAGTATAAAGAACTATTAGTCTTTCCCCTCTTTGTTCATCGCTTACTGAGCTTACCGCACATCTTTGTCCGCTAACCTCTATGATTGAATAAATTACCTCTTCTACCTTAATATGCGGCACCATTTCACCGCCTATTTTGCTAAATCTGCTCAAACGGTCGGTAATTGCTATAAAACCATCTTCATCAATGTTAGCAATGTCGCCGGTAACATACCATCCATTGCGGATAACCTCCTTTGTTTTATCTGGCTGGTTTAAATAACCAAGCATAACATTAGGCCCCTTTACCAGCAACATTCCGTCTCTATCTGCTTCTAAGGGCTTATGGGTATCAACATCCACAATCTTTACTGCCACCCCAGGGATGGGTTTGCCAATCTTATTTGGTTTATAACCTATTTGGCGAATTTGCCTTTTCTTTCCATAAAAAATAAAGTCTTTTACATTAAATGACACTATCGGTGAAAGTTCTGTGCAGCCATAGCCCTCCATAGGTGTAACGGCAAATTTTTCTTCAAAATCATGGACAATTCTTTCTCTCAATTTCTCTGCTCCTGTTACTACTATTCTAAGGCTTCGGAATTGTTTCGGGGTGCATCGCTGGATATAAGACTGAAGAAAGGTAGGCGTAGTTAAAAGAATGGTTCCTCTGTATTTAGCGGTTAAATCTCCCACTATTTTGGCTTCCAAAGGATTAAGATGATAAATCGCGCTTATACCGCTCAGAATGGGAAACCAAAATGTTGCCGTGTAGCCAAAGGAATGGAAAAAAGGCAAAATGCCCACTATTTTATCCTTTTTGGTTATATGAAAAACCTGATAAAGCCCCTGAACATTAGAAATTATATTACTGTGGCTAAGCATTACCCCCTTAGGCTTTCCTGTACTGCCGCTGGAAAAGACAATAGCAGCTACTTTATCCATAGACCAATTCCTTTTCCTGCCAAAGATTAATGTTCGCGAAAGAAATGCCGGCAGAATAAAAGATTTAAAAATGGCTCTGTTTTTATCTTTTCTGGATAGTTTTTTAACCAAATCCTCAACAAATATTTCTTCACAATTCAGCGCAATGCCGGTTTTTTCTATAAACTTTTTGGAGGTAATTACTGTGTTTATGTTTGCCTGCTTTATTACCTCTTTTAAACCCTCGTTTGATAAAGTATAATTAAGATTGACAACTATTTTTTGGGCAATTGAAGCCGCAATATTCACAACCGAAACAGCGACTGTCGGCGGAAGCATAATTCCAATTTCTGTTTGAGAAAAGTTTTCTTTGATTATCTTGCTTAAAGCAACGGCAGAGATAAGTGTTTTAGCATAACTAAGTTTTTTGCCCATAGAATCAGCTACACATAGACGAAAAGGATTGGTTCTAGCCTCTTTCCAAAATGCCATTGGCAAAGGAAGTTCATCATCTATTCGGTACTTAAACGCCTCTGCTCCCATCTCCATTACCTTATTGCCTATTTCAAAGGCAGTAGAATCGGAAGACATTGTTTGTCCAAAGGATAGCGTTACCGGATAAGGAATCTTTTTGGGTATTTTGAAGAAGAATTTGTCCCTTTCAAAACTAAAGATACTCCCCCACATTCTGTCTAAATGCACCGGGATTATGGGAATGTTAGTTCCTTGGACAATATTTTCTAAGCCGCGCTTAAAGGAATGAGTATGGCCGGTGCGGGTTATACCTCCTTCAGCAAAAATACATACAAGATTACCGGCTTGCAATTCTTCTCTTGCTTTTTTTATCGCTCTAACAACATCTTTGCTGTCATCATCAATAGAAATGGGTATATTGTCCATCATTTTAAAAAGCGGCTTTAATAACCTCCAATTGTATATTTCCTTGCTCATTAAAAATTGAACAGGTCTCTGCAGCGAGGAAACTATAAGCAGAGGGTCAACAAAGGAAACATGATTACATACAAGAAGCGCTCCGCCTCTATTTGGAACATTTTCCCGTCCTACACAGCGAGTTTTGTAAAGAGAATGAGTGATTAAAAAGACTATCAGACGCAAAAACGCCTTGGGTAAAAGAGTGCTGATATAATAAGTTACGCCCAAGGTCAAAATTCCGGCAAAGATAAATATTTGTACAGCATTTAATCTTAAAACCTCTCTTAACAGCCATAATAAAACAGATGCCAAAAGCATTGCCGAAAAACCTAAGAAATTATTAGTGGCTAATACCTTTCCGCGTTCTTGTTTAGGACTTCTTTGCTGGATAAAGGCATTTAAGGGAATAATATACATTCCGCCGCTCAATCCCAAGAAAAATAGACAAATCAGGGTGAACAAAAAGGAATGGTAAGTAAAGCCCAAACAAAGCGAAAATACGCTCATTCCGAGCGCCCCTAATGGCACCAAGCCAAACTCTATTTTTTTGTCGGAAAGTTTGCCTGCGGAAAAACTACCAAACCCAATGCCGAAAGCCACCACTGTTAACAGCAAACCTGCTCCATTATGACTGATCTGCATAACCCTACGGGTATAGAGAAGAATATTGAGTTGGAACAGCGCCCCTAATAATCCAAAATAGACAGAACCCATAATTGCCAAAAAAATGGGTCTGCGTTTGAGCAATGTTTTTAAATTTGCCCTAACCTCAGCTAAAAAATTCCACTGAATTTGTCTCAATGAACCAGAGGGAGAAACTTTGGTAATAAATAAACTGGTTACTATTCCTATCAAAGAAATTATTATAAACAGATAGGAAATTTGGTGCGGTTGAGCCGCGCTTAAACCCATAAAAAATCCGCCGCTAGCTGTGCCTAAAATAATAGCCAGAAAGGTTAAAAACTGAATTTTCCCATTTCCTTCGGAAATATCTTCTGTATTTAAAATCTCAGGCAGGATACCGTATTTAGAGGGGCTAAAAAAGGCGCTCTGGGCTCCCATAAGGAAAAGGATAAAAAACATCATCCAAATGTTTCCCCATAGAAAAACAAACAACCCCAAAACCATTATGAGCAGTTCTGCTACCTTTGCTCCAATAATAATTACCTTTTTGCTAAAGCGGTCGGCGAGGTATCCGGCATAGGTTGAAAAAAGTAGAAACGGGAGGATGAAAATGGCTCCGGCTATACTTATATAAAGCGTGCCGCCTTTTAGTCCTCCAAAAATGTCTATAGCTAACAAAGCAATTATTAATTTGAAGGCATTATCATTAAAGGCACCCAAAAATTGAGTGACAAGAAGCGCCTTAAATCCCCTTGCCGAAGTTGAATTTTTAACGCTCGTTTTTGTTTTCATTTGCTTTATTAGTAAATTTATGCAACATCAAAAATCGGCGGTTTTGTGGAATGGTTATGGGTGTGGCTGTATAGAATAAATAGTAATGAACTTTTTATCTGGTCCATAATGAAAAAATATTCTATACGCAACAGGAGTATTGTTTTCGGCATACGCCTCAAATATTTTTTCTCCGTTCAAACCCCGTAAAGATTCGTAAAGGTGGGTATTCAGACTTGGGTGTTTAGGATTGTTTTGCAACTTAGCAAGGGCTGATAATACGGCCTTATATCTTTTTGTTAAACCCTTATTATGTTTTAAATCCCTAAGTTGCTCTTTTGCAAGATTAGTAAATTCAAATTCAAACATTATAGCTTATCGGTAAATTTCTTTAGGTCTTTTACCTTCGTTAGATGCCCTTTAGCAGCATCTTCCAACCCCTCTCGCAAGAGTTCCATAGCTTTGGAACTCTGATGTATCCAGAGTTCCCTTGTAGGAATAGATGTCCGTGGACGCAATAATATATTCCCCCCTGCACCTATCAATATTTCGAACTCATCAATTTTGTGCTTATCCAACATTGCCAGAGCTTGTCCTAATGTTATTCGGTTTCGCGCATCTAATCGTGATGATAATCCTATATGCTCAAACTTTTCATGGATAAGTTCCTTTTTCTCTTTCATAATTAGCCTCCTTGCCGTAATTTCGTTATATCTGAATTGTTATTTAGCTCAATTAAAATATACCATATTATGGGAAATATATCAAGTGGGATTTCCCATTTCCCCATTTTAAGTTTTTTCAGTTTTATTTTTTTAGCACTACAATTCTACCGGACAGAGCTTTTGGCCTGTCAATTACCATAAATCCATTTTCTTTGGCAATGGAAATAGTTTTCTCAAAATTTTCTACTGAGACATGCCCTTTGGGTTCAACAACTAAGAATTTATGTTTCGGCTTTAATGTTTTGTATATTTCTGAAAAGAAAACAGAAGCATCGGAAACTTCGTGCACAACTGCAACCGCAAAAGCTAAATCAATTTTTTCTGCCATATCATTTAGACCAAGTGAGTTTTCATTACACAGGCGGGTTTCAAGCATATTTGTTAATCCGGCTTTGGACGCACGTTTTTCAAGCGATTTAATCATCTCTTTTTGAATATCAAGACAGATTACTTTTCCATTCTGACCAACCATTCTGGCTGCAGGTAGACTAAAAAACCCCATGGCACAGCCAACATCAAGAACAGTCATATTTTCTGTAATGTGCGGGCTAAGTATTTTATCGGGATTTTGAAATAATTTTCTTATGGGGCTAGCAAGTAAATAACCAATCCATACGGGGCATAGATGTTTTGCCATTTGTTATTCCTTTCTTTATTTTTTTTATTTTTAAGGTTTGAAATCGGCGGCAAAGCGGCGAAAAAATTCGCTGCAGCGATTAGCTATAAGCTATGTATTATTTAAATCGAGTATTAAGTCTATATCGTTTGGATATTTATCTTTTACGTATTCATTATACTTTACTGAATAATAATAAAATTTTCGGATAATTTTAGTTTTGTCATTATTGTTCTTAATTTGCATTTTTACAGCATTGTGTAAATTGCGTAACATTTCTTTTTCTTTTTTGTGAGTTCCCCCGAGGAAATTAAAAATATTGAGAGTGTATAAGCCATCAAAATCTCTACTAATTCCATAGTCGGAAGATAAAGATAACTTAGCATCTTTATCAAGGAGAATTTTTAAAGATTTATCTATTAAAATACGTGGATAAACCGCTTCTTTTTCTAATTCAGAAACTATAACTAATGCTTTGCTAAAAATAAATTGATTTTCTGGTTTATCTAATTCAGATTGATAATGTGGGCCTATAGCAATAGCTCCTCTCAAAAGATATCCTATTTTACTTGCAATATTCAAATAAGAATATGTGACTACTAAAAGAAACCCAAAAATATATCTAAAAATATTTTCATCTACGCTTACATCTGAGCTTATTTTATCATCACAAATTGGCAAATTGTGCAAAGAAAGCATTATTAATATAGAATCGGAAAGAATTTGAAATCTTATGTGATTGTAAATATTTTGACCTTTACCTTTGTATCCATTAAATTTTTGGACAGATTCTTTAATTATATCTTGAATGGAATTGCAAAAATCAGCTACTTTATCTGAATGCTCAAAGAGTGTTTTTACTAACTTACCATAACCTAAAATATCAAGATAACAGACAATCCAATTTTCGTTTATAAAATTTTTATTAGTTTTTTGTTCCATTTATTCTCTTTCTATCATTTGAGCTTGGCTGCCAAAAAACGCAGGGTTTTAGTCAGGTGCAGCGAATTATTAGATGTTTATTTTATCAATTGAATAGATAAATATTTTT
>DAOWIN010000163.1 GCA_030640885.1 Candidatus Omnitrophota bacterium | reverse complement strand
TTTATTATCGCATCTCTGGGAACAATTAACGCACTTTTTCTTACACTTATCAAAATTTTGACTCTGGCAAACATACCCGGTTTAAGCTTGTGGTCATAGTTGAGGATTTTTATTTCAACCAAAGCTGTGCGCGAGGCCAAATCTACGATTGGACTTACTTTCTTCACCGTCCCTTTAAAAACATTGTCTGGATAGGCATCTACTTCAATCTTTGCCAATTGCCCCTGTTTTATTTTGGGAAGGTCTCTTTCCACCACATTCACTCTTACCCTTACTTCATCCATATTAATCACTGAACCTACCGGTGTTTGAGTTGAAACATTTGTTCCTACATCCACATAAATCCTGCCCACTATGCCATCAATTGGCGATTCTACAGGAGCCTTCTGAAATTGAAATCCCACTTCATCGCGGTCAATATAAGCAATAATGCCACCTTTTTTTATTAAACTGCCTTCTTCGGTTATCTTCTCTATAATTTTTCCGCTTACTTTAGGATAAACAATCGCTTCATCTTTGGCCTTTATATCACCAACATAAAATAAAAATTTTCTTAGACTCGCTTTTTTAACCTCTATTGCCCTAACGGGAATCTTACTCGTCTTTTTTTGAGGGGATTTTTGGCTACAGTCGGCTAAAGAAGTAAAGAGCAAAGAGCAGAAAGTAGCGAGAAAGATCAAAAACAGAACCTTTAAGCTTCTGACTTCTGACTTGTGACTTGTAACTTGTGACTTTTTCATCATTCCTCCAAAATTATATCATTTTTAACCAATGTCAACCCTTCGGCTTTATCTAATTCAATAAGGGCTATATTGTAATCAATTAATGCCTTTATATAATCAAGCTCTGCCTCTGCCATTCTTTCCTGATAATCCAGTATATTATGAAAGCTAATCTGCCCAATAGCATACCTCTCTTTCTGGGCTTTGTAGTTTTTGCTCTCTTTTTCTTTTAATATTGTGGCGGCTTGGACCTGCCGATACTGAATATCTATCTCTCTCACCTTGTTTCTTACCTCTAAAATAATATTCTGTTCCAACCTCTTGAAAGCGATTAAAGCCTGCGCCTTTTCTAACTTTCTTTGGTCGTATTTCGCGCGCTCCCCTCCACCCCAAGGCAAACTAAATTTAATACCCACACTCCAATCCCTATAATCTAAGTCAACCTTATCCACAGCTTCCTGATAATCCTTGCCCAATCCATTTAATCCAAAACTGCCGCTTAAATCCACTGTAGGCAAAAGGGTATTTTCCGCTACTTTTATCTTAATATTGCGATTCAACAAGTCAATCTTTTGCGATTGATAATCAGGCCTGAAGCTAAAAGCATTCTCTAATGCCTCTGTTAACTTCACCTCCCGCAGTTCAAAACCCGGTTTATCTATTAATTCTAATTGAGCATCCCAGACCTGAGGATCATCTATTAGGTTGGTAATTAATTTTAAGTCATCTTCTGCCTTTTTAAGATTGGACTCGGCAAAAATTAAGCCCTTTTCTCTTTGAGCTGTAGCTGTCTCTGCCTCTAATAAATCTATTGAACTCACTAAGCCTTTTGCATATCGGGCTTTATTTATCCTCAATAGAGCTTTGGCGCGCGCTAAAGACGATTCGGCTATAAAATAACTTTCAAGGCAATATATGCAGTTATAATAAACAATCTTGGTTTTACGGACAACATCCATAACCCTGTCTTTAAAACTTGCGACTGAAGCCTGTTTATTATTTTGGGCAATGGTGATATCGGCGCGGTTGACAAGCATACCAAAATCTCTGAAAAGCGGCTGGGTTATGGTAATCTTCGGCTTAATAGTATAATATGGATTTATCCTGTAAGTAGTTAAATTACTTCCATATCTTTCATTAAAAAAATCTATATCATATTCTGTTCCGCTAATTAATTTTCCGGAAACGCCAACATTAAAATCTATGTCTCTGTTTTTAAAAACTTCGGGATAGGCTGAGCTAACAGATTCCGCACTACTATCTTTTAACATATAATCAGCACTAAATGTCGGTTCAAAATCTGCTCTGCCTATTTTCACATCATCCTCTTTGAGTTTCGGCTCAATATCTTTTATTTTAATCTCTGAATTATTCTTTAGGGCATAAGCAATACAGTCAACCAAACCAATTCTTAAAACCCTTTTCTGTTTGGCTGATTTGATAAATGCCTCTTTGTTGAAAACCATCTGTTGCTCATTTTCCGTTGTTTCTGCTAAAAGATAAACGGGAAAGCATACAAAAAAGCATAGTGTAATTAATGACAAAATTTTTTGCATCATTTTTTGCATTTGGATAACGGTTTCATTGGCAAAGATAATACTGCAAGATATATCTAAAAAACGGCATCCTTTGCCGCCTTGTATCCCCTTGCTATCGCTTCTCTCCCCCGGTAAAATTCCAATGTGGCAATATGCCCAGTATCAGGGGTTATTACCACATTTGCGTCTTTTATTTTTAACTTCGCTATTTCATATTCCATAGCATAAATTGCTTGCAGTATAACATCAAATATGTTTGGAGTATCTGAAGCTACTCTTTGGCTTCCTTTACGAAACTTCTTTTTGAAAACGGAGATAAATTTCTCTAAATTTTCAAGCTTGCCTTTATTGTCCTGAACAAGTTTGTTAATTTTATTATTCAATGTTATCCTGCCAGCGCTTCTGGGTTGTGTATTTAGAACTGAAGCAAGCGGTTTTTGTTCCCTCACCGAGCTAAAAGATTTTCTCCTTTTTTGGGGCTTATGGATTACATTGCAAGCAATAACAAATTCTGCTCCCATATCTTTAACCACGCTTACGGGGACAGGATTTACTATCCCGCCGTCTATTAGAAATCTATTTTTAAACTGCACGGGCATAAATATTGCCGGGATAGAAATACTTGCCCTCACCGCTTCAATTACAGAACCTCTTTTTATTATTACCTCTTCGCCTGTATTAACATCAGTAGCCACAACTGCTAAAGGAATTTTTAAATCTTTAAATTCAATATCTCCGATAATAGTTCGCAAAAGTTCCTTAACCTTTTTGCCATGGATAACTCCTTTGAAAAGCAAAGATAGGTGGGGGTCTGCTAATCGAGCCAATTGTTTCCAGTCTGTTTTTAGAATTATTTCTTCAATATCGGCTATTTCTCCTTTTCTTGCATAACAAGCGCCAATAAATGCGCCCATACTTGAACCGGCTATCATATCTATGGATATATTTCTCTCTTTTAACGCTTTTAATATACCGATATGAGACAAACCTCTTGCCGCCCCGCTTCCTAACGCTAATCCTATCTTTTGTTTTTTTCTATCAACAAGTTTCATTGTTCTTTTCCAATTTGTAATCTCATTTTAAAAAACTAACGCATCAGTTATTATAAATATAGTTGACATTCTGGTTCTTGTCAAGCGAACTCCATTAGAGTTTGTAGAGTTAATGGAGTTTATTGAGTTTATAGAGTTTATAGAGTTTATAGAGTTTATGGAGTTAAACCCAATGAACCCAACAAACCCAATAAACTCAATCGGGGTAAATTATTTTTATGGGATTATGAAAATGACAGAGGAAGGATTTTACAAAGCGGCATTGATAATCTTGGTCGGGGGCTTCATATCAGAGGTCACTTTTGAGTAGATTCATAAATACCGTAACCGGCAACCGCAAGTCCGGCAATTTGGATAAGGGACGCACAGCCACTAATAAAAAAAGAGAAAGATAAAATCGTAAAAATTATTATGATTTTTTTCATTATTCCTCTTCTCCGATTACTCTCTTGCTTATTTCTTTTCTTGTTCGATGAGCAATGTCATCTAAAATACTGTAAACTGTTGGAACGATTATCAAAGTCAAAAAGGTAGAAACTAACAAGCCACCAATAACTGCTAAAGCCATAGGAGACCTTAGCTCTGATCCCTCTGAAGAGCTTATAGCCATAGGAAGCATTCCAAACATGGTCGTGGCCGCTGTCAATAAAACTGCCCTTAACTTAGTTACTCCACCATGAATAATCGCTTCATCTTTATTCATACCCTTAGCTCTAAGCTGATTAACATAATCTACAAGAACTATACCGTTGTTAACTACAACGCCGGCAAGGATAATGACACCTAAAAAAGAAACCATAGAAAGACTATTGCCGGTTAATAGCAGCATTAAAATTACTCCAATGATTCCGAATGGAACAGTGAACATCACTGTAAAAGGATGCACCAACGATTCAAACTGGGCAGCCATAATCATATATATCAATAATATTGCCAAAAGAAATACGCTACCTAAGGCAACAAATGTCTCACGCATACGCTTTGCTTCCCCACCATATTCCGCAAAATATCCTGATGGCAAGTTTATCTCTTTTACTCTGGCTTTTATATCCGTTAGTATACTTCCTAAATCCCTGTCAGAAAAGTTGGCGGTAACAGTTGTCTTTCTTGCTTGATTCTCCCGATAAAGTTTAACCGGACCTTTTCCTTCCACAATCTTTGCAACATCCTCTAAATGATGCTGAGAACCCTTGCTTGAAAAAATAACCGCGCGCTTCACATCATCAAAGGTTTGACTATCTTCGTCTCGATATTGTACCCGCAGATCAAACTCATCACCATCTGTCTTGTAACGAGTAGCAACCTGACCTTCAAAATTAGCCCGCATAATAGAGGCAATTTGACCAACATTCAATCCTAATTGAGCCGCCTTATCTCTATCTATCACAAATTGTAACTCCGGCTTGCCACTCCGAAGGGTTGTATCTACATCGTAAAGACCTTTGATGGGTTTTATTTTAGCCACAATCTCATTTGCTATCTGTTCTAATTTAATCAAATCCTTGCCAAATATTTTTATCTCAATAGGAATCTGCCCCGTGCCTCCTGAAGTAATAAACCTTGCCAGATCAATAAATTCTATTTTAGTGCCCTCAATCTGGGGGAACTGTTTACGAATAGCATTTTGTATTTGCATACTTGAACGCTTTCGTTCGTTCTTATCCACTAAATGAGCAAATATCATTGCCTCATTCACTCCCATATTGCCTATCCCACTTCCGCTAAAAGCCACATCCAATTTTGTGCCTTCCATTAACCCGGTAAAAGTTCCTAAAACATCCGCTTCTTTCTGGCATATCATAATATCTTCTACTTGTTTAACCACACGGTCGGTCTCCTCTAAGCTTGTACCAACAGGCGTTTTAACTTTAACTATAACTAACCCCGGATCAATTACCGGCATAAATTCCTTGCCCACAAAAGGCAAAAGACACATACTTATGGCAAATATCCCTATGGCTGCTACAGAAACCTTAACGCGATGGCGAAGAGCGACAACAAGAGTTTTTTTGTACCAATTTTTTAAAAAATTAAAACCCCTTTCTCCAAAATGGAGTTCATAATCTTTTTTCGCTTTTCTTTTAACAAATATCTTAGAGGCCATCATCGGTATTAAAGTGAGAGCAGTAAATAAAGAAGCGATGAGTGAAGCGGTAACCGTAAGAGCCAAACCACGAGAAAGCTTTCCTGCGATACCTGTAATATAGATCAGGGGTAAAAAGACAGCAATGGTGGTAAGGGTAGAGGCAGTTATAGCCGTACCCACTTCACTTGTACCTATAATGGCAGCTTGATTTCTGTTTTTCCCTTCCTCTAAATGCCGAAAAATATTTTCAATAACAATAATGGCGTTGGAGACAAGCATACCTACGCCCAAAGCAAGACCGCTCATCGTCATTATACTCAAACTGTAACCTAAAAAATAGACAGCGATAAAGGTAGCCAAAATTGATAGCGGAATAGATAAAGCAATAACGAAAGTCGGTCTCCAATTACGCAAAAATAAAAATAGAATTATAACCGCTAAAAGTCCACCCCAGATACAATCGCTAGCAGTAGTAGAAATCATTAGTTGGGTAATCCTTCCCTGATCTAAAGCAATATATGTCTTAATATCAGAAGGAAGATCTTTTTTTATTTCTTTTAGTTTCCTTTTTGCACCATTAACCACTTTTAAATCGTTTGCGCCGGATTCTTTAATAACTGCCAAAATAAGACCGTTCTTTTTGTTGGCGCGGCTATAGTTTCTGATTTCAGTATGCGTATCATAAACTTCGGCAAAATCCTTCAAATATATTGACTTTTGGTCTCTGACAGCAATTATTGTGTTTCTTATCTGATCTAAATTTTCAAATTCTCCCAGTGTGCGCAAAAGATATTCTGTATAGCCCCTGGTAATATGCCCGCCGGAAAGGTCAAGATTTTCATATCTTAAAGTGGATACTACCTGCAAGATAGGGATATTAAGCGCTTCTAATTTTTCTCTATCAATCCTTACCTGAATCTCTCTTTCTCTTCCACCCATAATCATACAGTTAGCCACACCATCGACCATCTCAAGGCGGTCTTTTATCTGGTCCTTAACCAGTGTCCTTAAATTTCTCAAATCCCGTTCTCCAGTAATACCATAGGCAATCACAGGGATAAGCGAGGGGTCAAACTTGATAACAATGGGCTTATCTATACCTTCGGGGAGAAAATCCTCAACTACTCCAATAGCATCACGTATATCCTGAGCACCAAAATCCACATTAGTACCCCATTCAAACTCTACCATCACAATAGAAATCTCTTCTTGAGAGATAGAATTGACGGTCTTGACATTTTTGACCTTGCTTACTGCCGTCTCAATGGGTTTCGTAACTAATGTTTCTATATCCTCAGATGCGGCACCTCCATAGGCAGTAATAACCGAGGCCGTAGGATAGGTTAAATCAGGCATAACCTCTACAGTTAATCTAGATAAAGATATGGCGCCTAAGACGACAATAATGCCGATTAACATCAAAACCGTAACTGAGCGATGAACAGAAAATTCAGGTAACTTCATTGAATATTTTCCTTGGTTTCTATAAGAACATTTGTGCCATCCTTAAGACCGTAGTTTCCTTCTATGATTACTTTTTCGCCGGCGTTTAACCCCTCTATAATTTCAACAGAATCTTTTTGATATATTCCTGTTTCTACTTTTTTCTTGTGGGCAATAGAGCTATTAACCCCATTAGAAGTTTCTTTTCTAACGGGGCAAACAACAAAAACAAATTTGCGGCTATTTTCGCTAAGCACCGCCTTAATAGGCACAATGAGCGCATTTTCTTTTTTCTCTAATATAAGATTTACTCTGGCAAACATTCCCGGCTTAAGCCGATAATCTTTATTAAAAACCTTTACTTCCACTTCCAATGTCCGCGTGGCAAGGTCAACTAAAGGAGCAATCCTTGTTATTTTGCCAAAAAAAACTTCGTCGGGATATGCATCTACTTTAACTTCTGCCTCGGCTTTTTCTTTTAATCTGCCTAAATATTTCTCGGAAACATTCATCAAGACCTTTACTCTGTCAATATTAGCTATCATAACTACAGGAACTCTGAGCATCGGGCTTACGCTTGGTTCAACCTGAGAACCTTCATCTAAAAACTTTTTTATTACCATTCCGTCAATCGGCGATTTAATTGATGCCTTCTCATATTTCATCCCTTCTATATCCCTATCAATTAAAACCAGAACATCACCTTTTTTTACTTTATCTCCTTCCCTGACAAGAAAACGATCAATCTTTCCCGGAATCTTGCTCATCAAGGTTACCATTTCCTGACCGGCAATATTACCTACACAAGACATTCTGTCTTTAATCTCGCCTCTTATAACCCGGACTGCCCTAACGGTAGAAATTCTTACCTCCCCTTGGCTCCTATCATTATTGCTTCGGACACTCCTTAATCCCAAAACTGTTAAGATTGCTAAAAAAATTATTAAAATTACAGATTTCCTCATAATTATTCGCCTCCTGATTCACCCCGTTAGATGTTTACTATCTAACGGGGCAGGCCCACGGCCCTTTCTAATCTTGCCTGATTCAAAATACAATTATATATTGCTTCAAGATGGCTTGTCTTAGCTTGAGTTAACGCTAATTGAGCAGCCAACACTTCTACATTATCTACTCGGCCATTCTTATACCCAATTTGCGTACTGCTTAAACTTTCTTCAGCCTGGATTACTGCTTTTTCGGATACCTTAATTCTCTTTTTAGCCTCCCCTACGCTTAATAGGGCGCTTTTTACTTCCAAAGCAATTCCATCTTTTAGTTGAGATTGGAGATGTTCTATTTCTCTTAAGGCGGCTTTTGCCTGACCTACCTGTGTTTTAGTCTCTCCCCAATTCCAGACATCTACACTAACATTTACACCCACTATCCAATCTTTTTCCCACTCTATAATCGGCTCGTCGCCCTTATGATATTTATAGTTTCCAAAAAGTCCTATTTGTGGCCAGTAATTACTTTGAACCACATCAATACCTGCTTTAGCCATCTCGATATTGTGTTTTATCTTATAAATCTCGGGACGATTGCTTCCAGCCCTTTCAAGTAAGTGGTCTAAGTTATAATCTTGCTTTATAATTTCAAAAACATTAACCACCTCTACAAGTAAATTTAAATCTCTCGCTAATATGGTATTGAATAAAGATTTTGCTAACTCAACCCCATTTTCAGCTTTAATGAGTACCTGTTCTGCATTTGCTAATTGCACCTCAGTCCTCAAAAGGTCAATATTTGGAATAGTGCCAGCGTTGTAAAGACCTCTTACTGTTTCAAGATGAACCTTCATCTGTTCTGTTGCATCATAACAGACTTCCCTGTACTTTTGGGCTGCCAATATCCCAAAATAAGCTTCTTTAACCTGCAAGATTAGATTTTGCTTTGTCTCTTCATAATTATACTTTGTGGCTTCTAAATTATTTCTTGCTTGTTTATTTAAGGAAAGGATTTTACCGCCTGTCCAGAGTGGCTGGGAAACCACTGCCCTTGCATCATAGATATTATCATCTCCAACTTCTACTGATAGAAAAGTCGGTGCTTCATTTAAATGGCTATAGGAAGATTCTGCTTTAAATTTTGGTAAAAACAAAGTTTTTGCCTCCCGGCTTTTTTCTTTGGCGCCAGTAATTTTTTCTGAGGCGGCTTTCAACCCGTAATTATTTTCTAAGGCTATATTGATACTGTCTTCTATAGTAAGCACCTCGGGCATTGTTTTAACTTCTTCAGCATACGAATACATTGGTAAAAGAAGCAACAAGATAAAACCAACCGCACATTTTACTCCACTCCTGCGTGCAGGGGCGGGGTTTATTTTTCTCTTAACCATTCCCAATATCATTGAATTTTTCATTTGGCTATCCCTGAAAAATATATTTTCAAAAACATAGGAAATTTTTCTACAATTGGATATTTTCTACCCTCTATCTGCCACATATATACAAGACCATTGAGCATATTTGTCAAAATACCAATCGCACCCTTGACATCTATTTTCTTAATCTGACCTTTGGCTATACCCTGGCGAAATACTTCCTCCATTTTATTGATATGTTCATAATAATGGTCAAAGTATCTTTTCTGAATTCTATTTTGGAATTCACTCTGTTCATAAATTAATATTCCAATAAGGTTTGAGTTGTTTTCAAAAAACTTTAAATATGCCTCTATCGCTTTTTTTATCTTATCCAATGGCTCTTTTTCTTTTGCCATCGCTTCTAATACCAAATCCTTTAAATTTTCTATACCTCTATCTACCACAGAAAGAAAAAGATTTTTCTTATTCTTAAAATACCTATAAACTGTGCCTTTACCTAAACCCGCCAAATTTGCTATCTTATCAACCTGAGTGCGAGTAAATCCCTTTTTAGAGAAAATGCGAGTCGCAACATCAAGTATTTGCTTTTGTCTCATTTGGACAAGTTCTTTTCTTTTGGCTTTATCTGTAATTTTCATCCCAATAGACCTCCTTTCTCTCGACTTTTTTAAGCGGACTGACCCGTCCGTCCTTATAAATATATTCTATATTTTGGTTCTTGTCAAGTAAATTCTGCGAATTATTAAAAATAAAAGTCTGCACACTTGGAAAAGGATTTTTGTCAAAGTTTAGTTAAAACATAAAAGCGGACATTTCTAAATGTGTAAAAAGGTGACATTTCTACTTTGGCTTGACACCATTGACTTTGTTGTTTAATTATGCTATTTTAAATATTGAGGTGATGAATTATGCGTTCACAAAAAATTGAGACAATCAAAAAAAGATACCAAAATGAATGGCTTCTTATTACTATTGATAAAATGGATGAATCTA
>DAOWIN010000030.1 GCA_030640885.1 Candidatus Omnitrophota bacterium | reverse complement strand
GAAGATTATACAGCTATTCTTCCTTCAAAGATTCCTAGTAAGGATTATGATGCCTGGGGTACTGAATTGATCTTAACCAAAGAAGATGCTTATCCAATTAGAACTTATCCATACTTTTTTGAGGAAGCAAAAGAAGAAGAAAGAGTTGATCCCTTGTCCTCTCTTTCCGAGATATTAAGTCATCTAAACCCTGACGAGCATATTTGGATTCAGGTTTTAATTTCACCAACGAGCGATGACTGGAAAAAGGAAGGAGAAAGATTGGTGGAAAAACTTATTGGTAAAAAAGTAAAGGTTACCGATAAAGGCGTGATTCTTGAAGAAGTGCATGGTTGGGCTGAAGCCATAATAGAAGGCATAGGTGATTTTATCTCAGGATACGGCGAGTCCTCTACTACTTCTAGAAGAGGCGAAAGAGAAGAAAAGTCATTAGAAAATTTAATGCTTTATTTAACTCCCGGTCAAAGGGAGGTAGTTGCGGCGATTGAAAAAAATATTGCTAAATTAGGATTTAATACTTTGATAAGATTTGTTCATTGGGGCAGGGCAGATGTATTTACCGGGGCTAATAAGGCTGCGGTTATCGGCGCTTTTAAGCAGTTCAATACCTTGAATTTAAATGGTTTTAAACCCAATAATAAAACTAAAACCTATATTAATTATTTTTTCAAAAAAAGAAGGGAGTTTTATCGGAAAGTAAGAATTCTAAGCAATTATAAAAAAAGATACTTTCCCCATAGGGGTATTAGGGGGAGGGGATTTGCCTTTAATACTGAAGAGCTGGCTTCTATTTATCATATTCCCGGGAAGACTGTTGAGGCTCCGGCAATGCCGAGAATTGGGGCGAAGAAAGGCGGTCCGCCACCTGGTCTACCGACCAAAACATGATTATGAGCGATAGCGATATTACAACTTTTGCCGAAACCAATTTTCGCAATAAGCGGACCAAGTTTGGCATTAAAATCGACGACCGTCGGCGTCATTTATATATAGTTGGGAAAACCGGCATGGGAAAGACGGTAATGTTGGAAAATATGGCCATTCAAGATATTCAACAGGGAAGTGGCGTAGCAGTAGTAGATCCCCATGGAGAGTTTGCCGAGCGGATGTTGGATTTTGTTCCCAAAGACAGGGTCAATGATGTTATTTATTTTAACCCAGCTGATCAGGATTTTCCCATTGCTTTTAACGCTATTGAACAGGTTGCGCCCGAATACAGACATTTAATTGCCTCTGGTTTAATGGGGGTTTTTAAGAAAATTTGGCCCGATGTTTGGAGCGCTCGCATGGAATATATTTTGCACAATTCAGTTCTAGCCCTATTAGAGTATCCTGGCTCAACACTCCTCGGTATCAACAGGATTCTAGCTGATAAAGATTATCGAAATAAGGTTATTGAAAAGATAACCGATCCAACCGTTAAGTCATTTTGGACTAATGAATTTGCTAAATATCCGGATAGATTTCGTGAGGAGGCCGTGGCTCCTATTCAAAATAAAGTTGGTCAGTTTATTTCTGCCCCTTTGATTAGAAATATTATTGGTCAGACCACTACGGCTTTTAATATCCGGGAAATAATGGACAAGAGTAAGATTTTGATTGTAAATCTTTCCAAGGGAAAAATAGGCGAAGATGCCAGTCATCTCTTAGGCGCCTTAATCATTACCAAGCTTCAGTTAGCAGCCATGGGTCGAGTTGATATTCCCGAAGAAGAGAGAAAAGATTTTTATCTCTACGTTGACGAGTTTCAAAATTTTGCAACTGAAGCTTTTGCCAATATTTTATCAGAAGCAAGGAAGTATCATCTTTGTTTAATTTTAGCCCATCAGTATATTGCTCAGCTGGTATCTTTGGAAAACACTAAAGTTAGAGATGCTATTTTTGGTAACATAGGAACAATAATTTCTTTTAGGATTGGAGCTGCAGACGCTGAATTTTTAGAGAAAGAATTTTTGCCGGAATTCAATGCTGATGATTTAGTTAATTTAGCTAAATATAGTATTTATTTGAAACTAATGATTGATGGCGTTGCATCTAGCGCTTTCAGTGCTTCTACCTTGTCCCCCTTTGAAAAACCAAGTAAAAGTAATAAGGAGAAGATTATCAGAATTTCCAGAGAACGGAACGGAACCAAAAAGAAAGTTATTGAAGATAAAATTGCTAAATGGAGCGAAGCAGTGGTATTATCGGCTATAATAAAGGATAAACCCTACGAAGCAGTTTGTGCTACCTGTGGTAAAAAGACCAGGGTTTCTTTTAAGCCCGACAAGGTAAGACCGGTTTATTGCCCGACTTGTTTAGAGAAGTCAAGAGAGGAAAGGGCCAAGATCCCGACGCCCGAAAAGGTTGGGGAAGAAAGTGAAAAGCCTGCCCACGACCCGCTTCGCAGCGAAACGAACGAATCAGCCGAAGGCCCGCACATTGACGAGGCAGGCCGAAAAAAAAGAAAAGAAGTGGACATCAAGGGATTGCGGAACGTTTTATCAGAGTCCTTAGAAGATGTAAAAAAAGAAAAATAGCTGCATAATTAAAGAGTTTAAAGAGGAAAGTTGTTTTTCCTCTTTTTATTTTTTATATTTTTATGCTAAGATAAAAACATCATGAGTAACATCGAAGAGCTTAGAAAAGTTCGAATGAAGAAGCTGAAGAATTTGCAAAAAGCCGGCATAAATCCTTATCCGGCTGAAGTTTTACGCACTCATACGAACAAAGAGGCGTTAGACGCCTTCAGGAGGCTGGGGAACAAGAAAGTTACTCTAGTTGGCCGGGTTCGGTCAATAAGAGAACACGGTGGTTCTGCTTTTTGTCACATTGAGGATGGTTCGACTCAAATTCAGACTTATTTTAAGCAAGATAAAGTTGGTAAGAAAGAGTATCAGCTATTTTTAGATAATATTGATATTGGTGATTTTGTTGAGGCAACAGGGGTTTTATTTAAAACTAAAAAAGGCGAAAAAACCCTTGAGGTTTCAAAATCACGGATCTTGGCCAAAACCCTTTTGCCGTTGCCAGAAGAATGGTTTGGCTTAAAAGATGTTGAAGAGAGATTCAGGAAGAGATATTTGGATTTAATTTTAAATAAAGAAATTAAAGAAAAATTCAAAAAGCGTTCAGAGATAATTAAAAAAATTAGAGGATTTTTGGACAAAAGTGGCTTTTTAGAGGTGGAAACGCCAGAATTGCAAAGTTTAGCTGGCGGCGCTAAAGCCCGGCCGTTTAAAACCCACCTCAATGCTTTGAATATGGACTTGTATTTGCGGATTGCGCCAGAGCTTTATTTAAAACGTCTTTTAATCGGTGGGTTTGAAAAAGTTTATGAGCTGGGGCGCAGTTTCAGAAACGAGGGCATGGATAGAGAACATAATCCGGAGTTTACAATGTTAGAATTCTATGCTGCTTATTGGGATTATGAAACAATGATGGATTTTACAGAAAAGTTATTGAAATCATTAGATAATAAAATATTCAAAGGGAAATTTAAGAGAGTAGAGTACGATAAAGTTGTTAAAAAAGACGAAAAAGAGGCATTTGGAAAAATTAAAGAGCCGTGTTTTGTGATTAATCATCCAATTGAGATTTCGCCACTTTCTAAAAAATTAGATAATAAACGAGCGGCTAGATTCCACTTAATTGTCAATGGATTTGAGATTGCTAATGGTTTTTCTGAAATAAATGACCCGATTGATCAGGTGGAAAGATTTAAGGCTCAGGAAAAACAACGCAAGAAGGGCGATAAAGAAGCCCATCAATTTGATAAAGAATTTATTGAGGCGCTGGAATACGGTATGCCGCCAGCAGCTGGGATTGGGATTGGTATTGATAGGCTGGTGGTTTTATTAACGGGCTCTAAAACTTTGAGGGAAGTAATATTATTTCCAACAATGCGTCCAAAGTAAATTTATAAGTCGGCAAAAAAACATATCTTCTGAATTTCAAAATCTGGTATATAATTTTTGCTTTTGTGGCAAGGGGGCGACCCTACAACCCCCCTATTGCTTCTACATTAAGGACTCCCCCTTGAAGTCGCAAAAATCATATACCAGATTTCTAAGTATTAATACATATGAAACCTTTAACTTTTAGTCAAATGGAGAAGATGGCG
>DAOWIN010000001.1 GCA_030640885.1 Candidatus Omnitrophota bacterium | reverse complement strand
TCCCAACTGAGAGAAACATCCCAACCAAATTTATTATATACGGTCTTGTCGTCGGGACCAATATAATGCTGTCCTCCGGAGCTATAACTCCCCCAAATACTATCGCCAAGAGTAATATCCTTATTGCCATCCACCCCTACGCTGAGTTTGGGCAAAAGAGCTCTTTTTGCCGAAAGCCGCCGCCAGTTTTTTATCTTATTTGGATGCACTTCAGCGTATTCAATCGCCTTTTCCTGCACCTCGCGAATAGTCGGTTCGTGGACAAACAACTCAAAAATCTGTTGTTCTATATTTACTTCTTTATCTTTTTCTTCTAAAATTTTGTTCTCTTCTTCATCTTTAACTTGCAGCCTGTAGCCTGCGACTTGCAACTTGAATAGCCCCTTCCCCGTAATCGCCCATAAATCATCACCAGCCAAAATAACCTTTTGGATATCAAGCGAAGACAACCCAACATAAATCTCCTCCCAACCTTCTCCATTTTCCTCTTCCCCCTCTTGTTCTTTCTTTTCTATCTCTTCCCCCTTTACCCTTTTCCCTATACCCTTTACCCTTCTTTTGAATACCCCTCTGTCTGTCCCTAAAAAAATTCTGTTGCCGAAAACAACAATTGAGCGAATATCTGCTCCTTCCAAAACCTCTTTACTCATCTCCTGCCATGTTTCTCCTTTATCTTCACTTTTTAACAGAATATCCCTGCCCGTTAGATAGATTGCTTTTTGAGCAATTACTAAATCGTTCAATCTATTCATCTGCTGGTTTGTTTCTTCTTGCTCTTCTTCCTCAGCAATCTTAGAAATAATAAAGGTTCTTTTCCAGTTCTTTCCTCGATTGTCAGTCTTGAAAAATCCCTCATTACTGATAACATATATTGCATCTGCATTTTCAGGGCTTATCTTTATTCCATAAATTTCAGCATTGCCTAATTTCCCCTTGCTCTTCTGCCAATTTCCGTTATCTTTGTTTCTAAATAGTCCATCTTGCGTGCCGATGTAGAGCAGATTATTCTGCCTGTCCCAATCTAAACAAAGAATATTGTTTTCCTCATCTATTTCTCTAAATATCCTTTGCCAGTTTTCGCCATCATCATCGCTTTTGAATAATCCCTTCTCTGTAGCGGCATATACAGTTTTTCCCTCGGCTAACAAAAAATTTACCTTTGCCATCGCCGGCAGAGTCCAAACCTTTTGCCAATCCTCTCCACTATTTTCAGTTTTATAAATAAATCTTGAACCAATATAGATAACATCGGAATTTTCTTTATCAGCGGCAATTGCCTTTAGATTGGTATCTTTTATGCCTTTGGCAATCTTCCATTCCTGCGCCTCGACAAAAACAATGTTTATAGAAATAAAGATAAGCAAAAATACAAGTTTTTTCATTTATTTAATATTTGCTGGACGGCTTTTAGCACTTCTTCCACTGAAATTTGATCAAGATTTTCTTTTTCTATAATGTGCCCTTTGCCCCAAGGTCCCCATCTTTTTGCCCCTACACCAGAAATGCCGCTTCTAAAGATAACTGCTGCTGGCGTTTCCACAGCCGCGGCTAAATGCACTGGTCCGCTGTCGCAAGAGATAAGTAGTTTGCACCTTTTAAGCAAAACCGCTGTTTGCCTTAAACTCAATTCGCCTGTCCAATCAATAACATTAATGTTCACAAAATATTTTCGGCTAAGCTCTCGCTCGTCTTTACCGCCGATTATTACAACCTTTGTTTTTTTCCACTGGCTAATTTTGTGAGCTAACTCGACAAAGTTTTCTATTGCCCATTGTTTTTTTGGATTACTGGTAAACGGATGAATAGCAAGCAAACTTTCATCTTTGCTAACATCATTCTCTGTTAATTGTCTCTCTATAAATTCCTCATCTTCTTTCTTTAAAGAAATTTGTATAGGATATAGGATATAGGATATAGGATATAGGATAGTTCTCTTTTCTTTGCTTGTAGCTTGTAGCTTACAACCTGCGGCTTGAACTAAATCCAAATTATATTCTACCTCGTGTTTTTCGCCTAAATACTTTTTGTCTTCTATCTTATGAGTAAGCAAAAATCCCCATTTGCGGTCATAGCCAACTCGTTTCGGGATACCGGCAAAAAAGGTGATAATGTTGAATTTTTTAGAGGGATTAAAAATAATTACCAAATCAAACTTTTTCTCTCTCAAAAAGCAGATCAGTTTTAAACTCTGCCAAATCCCTTTTTGTTTGTTGGAATTATAAGTAATTATTTCATTTACATCGGGATTGCCCTCAATAATTTCCCGCGCATAGGGTTGAACCATTACCGCAATATGCGAATCGGGAAATTCCTCTCGCACAACCCGAAACGCAGGTATGTTCAAAATAAACTCGCCAAATCTATCTGTGCGGATGAGAAGAATTTTATCTA
>DAOWIN010000020.1 GCA_030640885.1 Candidatus Omnitrophota bacterium | reverse complement strand
TTCTCTCCTTTTAAAAAACATTTTTAAAAAACTAAAAAAACACTTGACAAAACAAGTAAAGTAGGATACTATAACACACAAAGATAAATTTTTAAAAAACCTTTAGAGCAGAACCTTATCCTGCTCCATTCACTTCGCTCACTCTCGCAGGCTCTCGCTTCGCGAGAAAGGAAAGGGGGTAAAAATGTCAAAACCATTTTGTCTAAAAAAAATTTGTGCAACATTAGTAACGCTGTGTTTGATGAATAGTATTGTTTGTCCGGCTTATGGGATGAAAAGGTTAATTGCGCCAACCGGGTTTCCTACTGAAGAAAATCCGCAAGGAAGCAGAGGGTTTGAGACAAATGTTGCTTCTGTAGCGGGAGATATTGCCCCGCATTCTGCATTCAATAATCTACTTAGATTGTTATTTGAGCGGGGATATGCGGCAGATATAATAGGTAAAGGACCGAGGAGGTTTGGTGAAATAGAGCTTGCAGAGAGTATAAAAGAAGAGATGGAGGAGACTATCCAAAATTATAAAGGTGAAGTTAATGAAGCTTGTCGACAAGCCCAAGAAAGACACTCATCCATTATTCTGCCTTTTCGCATTGCTGTATTTGATATACCCGAAAGTTCAAGAGAATTGGTTGAAGAGCTTCTTGGTGTGGGAAATTTTCAATATGCCCACGCGGGTAGCTATGGAATGTATATCTACCGAGAATTGCTTGAACGGCTAATAAATGAAGGAGAAACAGAAGGTTTGTTAAAAGGAGAAACCGTCTTTGAACGTTATATCACCCATGAAAGCCATGAGAAAGCAGTTTTAGATGTTTTAGAGAAGTTTGAAAGAAAGATAGAGAAAGCGAAGGAAGTAAAGAAAGAAACGGCAAAGATTATTGCCTTTGGTAGCAGTGCTAAGCGAGGGAATATTAAGAACTATCTTTTTTCTTTAAGGAGTGCTTTTGTTGGTTTAACCGATGACCTTGCTGAATTAGGTATATCACAAGAAGATATTGAAGAGGTTTTATTGCCAGAGGAATATTGCGGGAAGAAAGTGGATTATGCTGACAAAGTAGATAATGTGCAATTTTCTCCTGATACTGCTCACCGTCTTACAGAAAGAGCGCGAAATGAGCAAGGGAATTTTTACGCCAGCTTAGCACCAGTTCAACCTATTATTGATGCCCAGAAAAGTAAAGACATAGAGACGGGTTTATTTGCGGCAAGAACAGAAAAAAATGGCTATTTAGAAAGTATGGCTAGAGAAGCTATGGAGGATAGAGGTAATTTTGCTGATGCAGATATTCCGGTTGCTCAAAAGATTTTGTTTGCGAATACTCTGTTTAATGTAACAGAGGAAATGCTAATGGGGGAAAGCTTTTCTACTCCGGAGGAACGTTTAAGGCCTTTATTCCAAGCCATGAGAAAAGATTATGATCTTCAAAGAGTTGAACAGGCATTAAACTATGTTTTATCGTTTGCTTTTTTAACGGACAAAGAGCGCAAGAGGATGTTATTTACTATAGAAAGTGTAGCCCCCGAATTTGGTTTTACTATGGATTATTCTCTTGATAGGAAAACCATTATTACTTTGAAGCCAGTTATGTTCGCGCAAGAAATCAATGTTGCCTCTACTGCGAGTGATGCAGAGATTTTAGGCAGTGGGACATTCTATAGCTTAAAGGAAAAAATATTGAAGCACAGGTTAGATGAATTAACAAAAGAAGAAAAAGCCCTTATTCCTTTAGCAATAACCCAGATAACTGTTCAGCTTGAACCAATGGTAACAGATTTGCATTATCTGCCAGATTACTTAGAAAACAAAGCCCTTCTTGTGGATGCGGCAGTTCTTTTAGACAAAGAAGGCGAACTTAATGTAGGGGTAAAAAGTTTCTTTAACAATGTGAGCAAAGATAACATTTCTATAGATAAACCAGTGATTTATATTATTGCCCTTGAAGATAGTTCTGTAGAAAAAACGCGAGAGATGTGGGATTCTTATGGTTTAAAGGAAGGAGACAATGAGTTTTGCAAGATTATTGGACCCACGCAAGCAAAAGAAATAGCAGAAACTTACGCAAGCAAAAGACAAACAAGTTTTCACCAGCAGACATTTAAAACCGTTTTAGCTTTGGTTAGTAAGAAGTTTCCCAATAGGATTAAATGGCAGGCTCCTCTTCCGGAAACCCAGAAAACACTGATAGGAGAAATCGGGGAAAACGAGATGGCTTTAACTATTTCAGCTTTGAGAGGTAACCTCGATCTCTTAGTTTATGGGGGTTTTACTGCTACATGGGAAGACCGTTTTAGACGAACCTTGATCAATAATGGGATTGGACAAATGGAAGCAGAGGAAATAGCTGAATATGTAATGCAAGGAGCAAGGGAAGGCAAGGGCTTGCAAAATATTAATTGGGTTGTTCCCATACCACAGCCAAATTATCAACTGCGTCAGGATATACAGCAGATGGCTCAAGAGTTTAAAGGAAAGGCGTAAGCAGCAAAAATAAGTAGAATAAAAGGGCAGTTAGCTTAATCTACTCAAGGCGAGAAAGATTGGGCAGACTGCCCTTTTTGTTTTTGCTAAAAAACGGATATTAAGGGTTTATTGGGTTTATTGGGTTTATTGGGTTTATTGGGTTTATTGGGCTTTTTGGGTTTAACTCCATAAACTCCATAAATTCTATCACTTATCTTCTTGACAACCTCTACTTTTTTATTTATAATACATTGTGAAAGATATAACAATCTGGAGCTTGGAAGGTAGTTTTTTCTGAAGTTTTGCGAAAGCGTAAATGGAAGTATTTTTATGCAAACAAGGAATAAAAATTTTATAAATGAGAAAAAAATAGAAGAAGATTTAGCAGTAAATAAAAACCCTGAATCCCAAAGGGTGAAAAGTATCCTTGCAAAAGCTCTTTCTATTGAAACATTAGAACCCGATGAAACAGCGGCTTTGCTAAATGTAGAAGATAAAAATTTGTGGG
>DAOWIN010000013.1 GCA_030640885.1 Candidatus Omnitrophota bacterium | reverse complement strand
GGGCGAATTCAAAATTATAAGCAAATTGATTAACCCTGTATGGTATTCTCCAGGGAAAGTGATTCCCTCTGGAAGTCCCGATAATGTGTTGGGTTCAAGATGGTTGGGCATTTCTATAGAAAGCTACGGCATTCATGGCACTATTGAACCAGAGACAATAGGAAGACAGATTACCCACGGCTGCGTGCGCATGCTCAACAAGGATGTAGAAGAGGTTTATTCTATTGTCCCCGTAGGGACAAAGGTAGTTATAAAAGATTAACGAAACGAAACAAATGAGACAAAACAAGTCTGGCTTAAAATGTTTCATTTGTCAGCTATAACGAAGTTATAGCAAGAGGAGGAATTATGGACGAGAAAGAAAAGAAAGAAAAAGAGGGAAGTGAAAAAGAGATAAGGGGGGGGGCAGAGAAGCAAGGAGAAGGAATACCTAAAAAAAAGAAGAAATGGGTGAAGCCGACAATCACCAGAGTGAAGTTGAATCCCGAGATGGCCGTGATGGGTGTGTGTAGTACGGGTGCAGGGGGTATGGAGAATAGCGATCCGTCAGGGTTCTGTGCGAACGGGGGCGAGGGGCCAGCTTGCCGCCAGATTGTGGATGATCTCGATGTAGCAGAGCATGAAAGTTGCGACGACGCCGCAACCTCCTAACCCAAGCCCAGTAAAGAAAGTTGCCCCCGAAGGACTCCGACGTATCATCGGAGCCTACGGGGCAGGCAGTTACCAGTGAAGAAAAAAGAAGTGAGGGAGGTGAGACTTCCCTCACTTTCTTAAAGTTCTTAAAGAATTTCACCGCCCACACCCACTTCCACCTCGTAGGTGGAAGTGGGTGCAAGTAAAATATGTTAGAAATGAGGTGGAAGTGGGTCATTATAAATCGATTATAAACTGGAGGTGGAGTAGTGGATAAAGAGATTATATTTCTTGTGGAAGAAGCCGAAGAAGGGGGATATGTAGCAAAAGCATTAGGGTATTCTATACACACAGAAGCGGAAAATATAGAGGAGTTAAGAAAGGCAGTTAAGGATGCTGTAAAATGTCATTTTGGGGATAAAGAAATACCATCAGTTATTAGATTGCATTTAGTAAAGGATGAGGTTTTAGCTGCATGAAAGTTCCCAGAGATACAAGCGGTGAAGAGCTGGCAAAATTATTAAAAAGATATGGATATGAAATTACTCGCCACACAGGAAGTCATATGAGATTAACTACATTGCTAAAAGGGGAGCATCACATTACCATTCCTAAACATAAATTTTTAAAAATAGGGACGCTTAATAGTATTTTGGCAGATATTTCCAATTATTTAGAAATTGATAAGCAGGATTTGATTAAAGAGTTATTTTGAATTTGTAGCCCAAAGCATTTCTATGTCCCTTCCTTTCGTATGGATAAGTCTTTCCTTTATTTTTGGGATTATTCTTTCTAAATATTTTCATCCTACCTTATTTTTGATTTTTTTAATAGCATCTATCTGCGGAATTTCCCTTTTTATCTGCAAAAGAAAAAAGCCGATTTTTTTAATTCTAATCGCTCTAACAGGGGCATTTGCTTGCCGAAGTTCTCTATCCTATCCGAGTGGAAATATTGCCAATTTTTCTCCCGCCTCCAATATTCACATTACAGCAACAATAATAAAACCACCAATAGAAAAATCTACTTCTCGCGGCAAAAAAGCGGTTTTAATTTTGCGGGCAGAAAAAGTTGAGGAGAGTAAAGTAGGAGGTTTATTTAGGGCGACTATTCATACTCCCCATCAGAGTTATCTTTACGGCGATAGACTACTTTTAAAAGGCAAGTTATACCGACCATATAACTTTGGGGAATTTGACTATAAGAAATATTTAGCTTCCCGAAGGATTTATTGTTTATTCTCGGCTAAAGGCAGAAATGTAGAAAAGCTTTCTTCGGGCGGGAATTTATTTTTTTCATTCCTGTTTCATTTCAGAACTGTATTATTAAACAGCATTGATAAAAATTTATCGCCGCAAAAAGCGGTTTTATTAAAGGCAATTTTATTGGGAGAGCGCTCGGGTATCTCACCGCAATTAAAGAAAATATTTATTGACACCGGCACTATCCATATTCTTTCTATAAGCGGTTTGCATATTGGCATAATAGTAAGCATCTTTCTTTTGTTCTTTAAATTTTTGCGGCTGCCTTATAAGACAAATTATTTGCTTGCCATAATTCTTATAATTCTCTACGCTTTTCTCAGCGGAGCCCGTGTGCCGGTGGTGAGGGCAACAATTATAGCCGTTGTTATTTTAGCCGGAAGGTTATTAAATCGTCCTTCGGCGATCTATAACTCTTTGGGTTTTGCCGCTTTTCTTATTTTGGCTGTTCAGCCTTTATATCTGTTTGATGTCGGTTTTCAGCTCTCCTTTTTATGCGTATTTTTTATAGTTTATCTAACCCCGAAGATAGAAAAGATTTTCTTTAAGGAGAAAATTTTAAGAAGCAAAAAAATCAATCTAAAGAAAATTCTTTCTTTTGCTATCCGTTCTCTTTCCGCTTCTTTGGCAGTTTGGTTAGGCATTTTTCCCTTACTCAGTTATTATTTTAATAACTTTACCCCTATAACGGTATTAGCAAATTTAATAGTTGTGCCTTTGCTTTTTTTTGTTGTGGCTGGCGGTTTTTCATTTATTTTATTTACCCCAATTCCCGCAGTATCTCCTTTTCTAGGCATTATAGAAGGCTTTTTACTTGCCCTTTTGGTTAAAGCGGTCTCCTTCTTTTCCAACTTGCCTTTTGCCCATTTTCATTTCTCGCTTACTTTGTTGGGAATGATTACCTGCTATTTTTTTCTTTTTCTGTTTACCCTGTTAAATAATCCGCCTATGGCGGATTGCCGCGAAGTGGCATTTAACGGGGTGAAGCGGAAGTTTTCGAGGAGCCTACATTTTGCCAAAAAAAGAAAAAGATGATAGAATAAGTAAACACTGATTACACTGACCCGCCTGAGGCGGGCTGATTACACTGATATTTTTATCATGGCTATCAGTGTGTATTTCTATCGGTGATTTAATCAGTGACATCAGCGATGAAAAAAATTATTATCATTTTCGCAAGTATCGCAGCAATCATTCTGATAATCCTGACCGCTGCTTTTATTTATTTAAAGCTCAATGCGACAACCATTGTGAACAAAAGATTAAAGGCAGTTCTGCCGCAAGCAAGGATAGGCAAGATTGAAATTAAATATCCGTTTACTTTGAAACTGCATCAGATTGAATTAGATAAAATAGCCGAGATAAAAAAGGTTAGCCTTTCTTTAAATATAGTCGGTTTGTTATCCAAAAAGATAATCGTTAATAGACTTGAAGTTATTAAACCCAACATTAATATTGTTAAAGAAAAAGACGGAAGTTTTAATATTCTTTCGCTTAAACCGGCAGTTTCTAAAAAAAAAGATGCAGAAAGGATAAAAAAGAAAAGTGAGTTATCCATTATAATAATAAATCTTGCCGTTAAACAAGGAACAATTCATGTTACTGATAGGAGCCAAGAGAAGGAGTCGAGGTTAAGCGTAGATGATCTTAATTTAACTATAAGTAATTTGGTATTTCCCGATTTGAGCAAAACCAATTTTAAGGGCGAATGCAAGCTCGCTATGGATAAAGGAAAAGCGAAGATTGATGCCAATGGCTGGATAGACATAATGGATAAATCAATGGATGGAACAATTACTATCAGCGATGCCAATCTCATCTATTTTAACCGCTATTTTTCCTTTTTATTGTTAGAGGATTTTACTTCGGCAAACCTCAATGCTCTTATTAGATTAACGGCTTTGGATAACGACCTGAATATTGCCTGCCATTTAGAACTTTATAATCTCTTGCTTAAAGAAAAACAGACAGATAATCTATCTGTTTTGCAGAGTGCAATAGGCAATGTGCAAGATATAGGGGACAATGCCCTTTCAATTTTGTTCAGTGTCCTCAAGCCGAGAGGCAATAGAATAGAGCTGGATTTTGCGGTTAAAACCAAATTGAACACCCCAATTCTCAACGAGACAGTTTTCAAAGAAGCAGTAATAAAAGAGGTAAAAAAGAAAATGGCAAAACTGCCTCTTGATATTGTTAAAGGCAGAGCAGAAAACATTTTAGAGGGGATAAAGGACGAAATAGGGGATGTAGGGGTTGATACCATCAAAGACACTTTTAAGAATTTGAAAAAGATGTTTCGTTAAGGGGGTGAGACCTATGTCAAAGGATCGAGATAAGGGCAAAGACAAGGGTGGCAAGAAGAAGAAAAAGAAAGAGAAGAAAAAGAAATAGGTAGTATCTTGTATTCATTTTGCCCCGTATCTTTTGGGGACAAGCTAAAAAAGATGCGGGGTTCGTAATTAGTTGTTAGCAAAGTAATGTTTATTTATCCCAAAAAATACGAGGTTATTGTTATTGGCGGCGGGCATGCCGGTTGTGAAGCGGCTTTAGCTGCCAGCCGGATGGGGCATCAGACGCTTTTACTCACCATAAATTTAGATAATATTGCCCAAATGTCCTGCAACCCGGCAATTGGCGGGTTGGCAAAGGGGCATTTGGCGCGCGAGATTGATGCTCTGGGCGGCGAAATGGCTAAGAATATTGATGCCACTGGTATTCAATTTAGAATGCTAAATAAAAGAAAGGGGCCGGCGGTTTGGGCGCCGCGGGCGCAAGCAGACAAGAAAGCCTACCAATTTCGCATGAAAGCCGTATTAGAGGGGCAGGAGAATTTAGATGTGAAGCAGGAGATTGTTGAGGAAGTTTTAGTCAGCGGTAGTAAAGTGGATGGTGTATGGACCCAAACCAAGACTATTTATAAAGCAAGGACGGTTATTTTAACTGCCGGGACATTTCTTCAGGGGTTAATCCACATCGGCGAATTTAAATGTTCTGCTGGACGTGCCGGCGAGTTTGCGGCTCAAAATTTATCAACGAATTTAAGAAATCTCGGTTTTGAGGTGCGGCGTTTAAAAACAGGTACTCCTCCCCGCGTGAATAAACGCAGTATTGATTTTTCTCAGCTCCAAATGCAAAAAGGAGATGAGCATCCCCAGCCCTTTTCTTTTGCCAATTCCAAGATTACCCAGTCTCAAATTCCTTGTTATCTTACTTACACCAATAAAAAGGCGCATCAGCTTATTTTAGAAAACATTAAACGAGTCCCTTTGTATAACGGACAGATAAATTCTACTGGTCCGCGTTATTGTCCCTCTATTGAAAGCAAGGTAGTGCGTTTTCCCCATAAACATAAACACCAAGTATTTCTGGAGCCCGAGGGAAGAGATACAGAGGAGATATATCTAAATGGTTTAGCTACCAGTTTGCCAATGGATATTCAAATTGCTGTATTGAAATGCATAAAGGGATTGGAAAATGTCGAGATGATGCGTCCGGGCTATGCTATTGAATACGATTTCTGTCCGCCAACTCAGCTTAAGCCCAGTTTAGAGAGCAAGATAATTAAGAATCTCTTTTTTGCCGGGCAGATAAATGGCACCTCGGGTTATGAAGAAGCGGCAGGGCAGGGAATTATTGCCGGGATAAATGCCGTCTTAAAACTGCAGGGCAAAAAAGCGCTTATTCTAGGGCGTGATGAAGCCTATATCGGTGTGCTTATTGATGATTTAATAACCAAAGGCACAGATGAGCCTTATCGGATGTTCACTTCCCGAGCCGAATATCGCCTGCTTTTGCGTCAGGATAATGCCGACCTGCGTTTGATGAAATATGGCTATAAAGCGGGGCTTATTTCCCAACAGATTTATCAATGCGTGAAAAAGAAAGAGATTTTGATTAAGCAGGAAATAAAACGGCTTAAGCAAAAAAGGATTGGCGATAAAAGCTTAGCCGAACTGCTTCGCCAACCGGAAAAGAGTTATCAAGATATCCCTTCAGCAATAGATTTTCCCGACGATGCCATTCGGCATATTGAACTGACTATAAAATATGAAGGTTATATCAAACGCCAATTGACGCAGGTAGCTAAATTTAGACAATTGGAAAGCAAGGCTATTCCGGCAGATTTTAATTATTGCGGTATCCAAGGATTAAAGGCAGAGGCGCAAGAAAAGTTAGATAGAATTCGCCCTGTTTGTTTAGGGCAGGCGGCGCGCATCTCCGGCGTCTCTCCAGCAGATATTTCATTATTAATGATACGGCTGAAAAGTTACAAGCTACAGGTTGCAAGTTGCAAGCAAGAAGCTACAGGTTGCAAGTTGCAAGCTACAAGTTTCAAGCAAGAAACCTAAAGTTGAGATTTCTTTTCTTTTTCTTGCCTGTAGCCTGTAGCTTATTAGCTTGTAGCTTGAAACAATGGCTATTATTCGTCCCTTTAAGGGAATATTTTACAATCAAAAGAAAATAGATATCGCTAATGTTACTGCTCCCCCTTATGACATTATTGCCAAAGAGGAATCGCAGAGGCTTGAGCAGCGAAGTAGGTATAATATTGTTCGTCTTATTGGCGGCAAGGTTATCCCGAGTTTATGCGAGGGACAAAAGGATAGCTACAAGCAAGCTGGGAATTTATTTCATAAATGGTTAGAAAAGGCGATATTAATTCAGGCGAATAAAGTAGGAATTTATATCTATCGCCAGAAATATTCCCTGCCTTTGTCCTCTGATGAAAAAACGCGTTTTGGGTTTTTCTGTTTGTTAAAAATGCCTCAACAAGGCAAGGGGATTTTCCCGCATGAGCGCACATTCTCTTTTCCAGTTAGCGACCGTCTGAAACTTTTACAAGAAAGCAAAGCCAATTTCAGCGCTCTATTCGGACTTTATGAAGACAAACAAAAAGAGATTTCCTCACTTATAAAGGGGTACCTAAAGAGAAGAGCCAAAATTGATTTTTGCGATACCTATCAGATTCAGCATAGTCTTTGGGCAGTAGAAGATGAAACCGATATTGAGTTTGTGCTTAAAAGAATGCGGGCTAAACCCATATATATAGCTGATGGCCACCACCGCTATGCGGCCGCTTTAAGGTTTCATCAAAAAGTAAAAACAAAAGAAAGCAGTTTTGTTTTGGCTTATTTAGCCGAGATGAACGAAGAAAACATCAGCATTCTTCCTACCCATAGGGTGCTTTTTTTGAACCAAAAAGAAAAGAGGGAATTTTTGAAAAAAATCGCAGAATTTTTTAGACTGAAGTGTATAGAACCTAATCTATACCAAAACGGTAAAAAAGACAAATCTTTGGAAATTTATTGGCAGGGACATTATTATTTACTAACTCCCAAGTTTTCTTTTTACGGCAATTCGCTTGCTTTATTGCATAACATAGTGATGAAAAAAATATTGGACATAAAACCTTCTCAAGAAAAAGAGAAAATAAGGTACACCCATAGCCGACAAGAGGCAATAGAGTTAGGCAACAACAAGAATGGAGCAGTTTTTTTTATTGAGCCTTTTAGATTACAGGAGATAAAAGAAATAATCAGCAAACGAAAGGTTTTGCCCCGCAAATCTACATATTTTTATCCCAAGTTATTAAGCGGGATGGTGGTGAGGGGAATAGAGAAAATGACTAATTGGTCTAATTGACCTAATGTCTAACATAATCAACGAATTGCGAATTTGTTACGAATATACGAATAAAGACATTAGTATATTCGCAGACATTAGTAAATTCGTTGATGTTTTAATTAGACATTAGAGTAATTAGACATTAGGAATTCTGACGACTGAACGTAGTGAAGGAGGAAGGAGTGTCCTATTTAGTTTTAGCCCGAAAATATCGACCGCAGAGTTTTGACGAAATTATCGGACAGGAGCATATCAGCCGTAGCCTGAAAAATGCAATTTTGAGTAAGCGAATTGCCCACTCTTATCTTTTTGCCGGTCCGCGCGGGGTGGGAAAAACAAGCGCGGCGCGTATTTTGGCTAAGGCTTTAAATTGCGTGAAGGGACCCACTCCCCATCCCTGCCAGAAATGTACACTTTGTCAGGAAATAACCCAGGGAATTAATATAGATGTTTTAGAAATTGATGGGGCGTCCAACCGCCGCATTGATGAGATCAGAAATCTAAGAGAGAATGTAAAGTTTGCCCCTATCCGAGCTCGGTTTAAAATTTACATCATTGATGAGGTGCATATGCTTACTGTTGAGGCTTTCAATGCTTTATTAAAGACACTGGAAGAGCCGCCTGCGCATATAAAGTTTATCTTTGCTACTACCCAGCCGGAGAAAATTCCCCTGACTATTCTTTCCCGTTGCCAAAAATTTGATTTTAGAAGAATAGCTAGTAAGCAAATATCTGTTCAGCTGGATAAAATTAGACAGGAGGAAAAAATAAATATTACCCCGGGCGCTTTATTTGCCGTTGCTCGTTTTGCCCAAGGGAGTATGCGTGATGCCGAATCTATATTAGACCAATTGATCAGTTTTTGCGGAAAAGAAATAAATGAGAAGGAAATAAACCAGTTATTAGGAACGGTTGGACAGAAAACTCTGTTTGACTTTGGGCAGACGATTCTCGAGAAAGATACACAGAAAGGATTGATGCTGGTCAATAATTTGCTCGAGGAAGGTAAGGATTTGGAGCAGTTTGCGAAAGAAGTAATTGAGTATTTTCGCAACCTGATAATGG
>DAOWIN010000074.1 GCA_030640885.1 Candidatus Omnitrophota bacterium | reverse complement strand
CTAATACCTTTTCTTTCCTTCATCTTGTTAGAGAGAACTTTCTAACAGGATTTGGTTAGTTTTCTAATCTGATGCAAATTTTTCTCTACCCGCTTTAGGTTTTCATCCATATAGCCATCATCCATTGCGTTTTCTGCCTCCATAGTTGTTAATACATCTTCCAATGTTTCAATCTGGAAACGGAGATAGCTACCAACGAAATCCTGGGGCAAACTTTCCATTCTCTGCATTCTATTTCTCACCCCCTTTTGTTTTCATTATTTTTAATAATCTTCCTTTTCACTCAATAGTATACTTTGTGTGTATTACATTATGATTACAGCAATATTAAGATTTGGTTAAATTTTTCCTTTCAAGAATTTCCCTTACCCTGATTACAATCTCAGCAACGCTAAAAGGTTTAGTAACATAATCATTAGCGCCTAACTGTATACCCTTATCTATATCTTCTTCTAATGTCTTGGCGCTTAAAATAACTACAGGAATATGAGAAAGATGCATATTTTTCTTTAAAAGCCTTAGAACCTCATATCCATGGAGTCCCGGCAACATAAGATCTAAAATTATCAAATTCGGATTTGCTGTTTTTGCTAAATCAAGCGCTTTTTCTCCGTCAAGAGCGCCTATTACTTTAAATCCTTCCTTTTTGAGGTTATACCCTAAAAGTTCTACAATGCTTTCTTCGTCATCAACTACCAAAATCTTTTCTTGCACCCCGTTAGAGATTTTTTTAGCCTCCATTTTGCTCTTATGACCTTTCGCCATCTTCAACTCTCCTTATATAAACCCCGTTAGAAATTTCTATTCTCTACGCACAAACTTACTTCATTGATTATTATTACCCCATAGCATCTTTAATTTTTAACGGGGTTTATCACATTAAAGCTATCTCTAACGGGGCAAGTTCAATCCTCCAGAATCAACCAGTCAGTCTTCACTTTGCTCCACTCCGAAATTGTGTGGCCGGTGTCGGCAAAAAAAGATTTAATTTCATTCTCATCGTAATTCATTATATCCTCCAAAATAGGAGCCAGAATACTTAAGGCATTATCTGAAAGAACAGTTCTTTTAGAAATATGTCCTAAATATGGTGAAGTGGAAACCGCTATAGGATAACCGCCATAGGCATTAACATGAAGCATTACTTGTAAGTCGGAGGAACCATCCCCTACATAAATTATCCTGTCTCGCGGGATTCTCTCTTTTTCTCTTAAATAATCCAACGCAGTTACCTTCCCCTGCCCGGCACCTGTGCGTTCTATGCTGTTGGTATTTCCTTTATCATCATATATAAAAGTGGTTCCATAAATATGCTGGGAAGGTAAAATATTTTTAAAAGCAGTAATGATAATTTCAGAAGGGCAGGCAGAAAGGATGTAGCAACAAAATTTATTTTCCCCTATTCCTTTATTTAGAGTCACCATTAATTTAGAAACATTTTTCTTTAATTTCATCTGTCTACCGACTTCTTTGAAAAGTTGTTTCGTAACCTTGCCTTTATAGTCTGGGTCATTAGTAATAAGATAAGCCAATTCTCCACCCAATTGAGTAATGTTTCGTTTTCTTACTTCAGCAAGTTTTCTCTCAAACCCTTCTTCATTAATTCCAATTTTTTCGCTCAAAAGAACTCCTGAATCGTTAAAACTCAGAGTCTTATCAAAATCGCAAACAAATAGATACTTTTTCATACTCATAGTATACTTTGTGTGTATTACATTATGATTACAGCAATATTAAGATTTGATTAAATCTTCCTGTCTCTTTTGTTTGAAATTTTTGAGATTTTTTGGATAGAATTGTCTTAGGGAGGTGAAAATTTTGGAAGGAGAAGAAAAATCGTTTAAGAGGGTTTATGCGGAGGATTGATTTTTGGGAAGAATGAAAAAGAACCTTGAACCTTTGCCAACCTTGCTCTCAACGCCCACTGTCCCGCCGTGCACCTGAATGATGTGTTTTACAATTGAAAGTCCTAAACCAGTGCCGCCGAGTTCTCTTGAGCGGGCTTTATCTACGCGGTAGAAGCGTTCAAAAAGGCGAGATAGATGTTCTTGGGAAATACCAATACCTGTATCGGAAACCTCGATTTGCACCATTTCTTGTTTATCAAATCCTTTAATTTTTATCTTTCCGTTCTCAGGAGTGAATTTAATCGCATTGCCCACAAGGTTGTTAAAGACCTGCTCTATTTTTTGGGCATCAACTTTAACCTGCGGAAAATCAGTGGGAAAGTCTATTGCTGCGATAATATCCTTTTGTTTTAGGGCTTCCTTAAAATTAAAAACTGTTTTTTCCACCAAGTTTTTAAGATTCAGTGTTTGAAATTCCGTTTTCATCTCTTTGGATTCTATCTTGGAAAGTTCAAGCAAATCATTTATTAAATTGTTAAGCCTTTCGGCATGAGTTTCAATGATATCTAAAAATCGGCGGTTGTTTTGAGAGTCATCTATAGCCCCATCTTTTAGGGTTTCAATAAAACCCTTGATTGAGGTAAGCGGAGTGCGTAATTCGTGAGAGACATTCGCCACAAATTCAATCCGCATCTTTTCCATTTTTTTGATTTCGGTAATATTATGCAACACTGCTATGACACCAGATATATCTTTCTTATCCTTAGCAGGTAAAGCATGAACCTGAAATATTTTTTCCTCGGGGAGAAAGAGATTTAATTCTTTTGTCACCAGCGTCTTTCTTTGCATCGCCTCCTTTAAAATGTTATTTAAATCATTGTTTCTGATAACCTCATAAAAAAATCTTCCCATTGCTTTATTTTTGTTAAGATTAAACATCTTTTCAAGAGCGGGATTAAAAAGTATTATTTTCTCGTTTTTGTCAATAGCCATAACCCCTTCAATTATACTGCCAAGCACTGCCCGCATCTGATTTCTATCGTCAGCAATAGTTTGTATTTTTGCCTTCAGTTGTTCACTCATCTGATTAAGAGATTGGGCAAGCTCACCAATCTCATCCTTTGAACGAATATTTATCTTTCTGTTGAAATTGCCCTTGCTTATATCTTTAGCTAATCCTGTCATATCCCGCAGTGGCTGGGTAATCATTCTCGCTGCTATAAAACCTATTGCTATGGCAACAAACAGAGCAAGCAGTGTTCCTAAAAATATCATTTTATAAATATAAGCTATTTTTATGTTCACTTCTGTCAAAGGCAAAGAAAGACGGGTTACTCCCACAATCTGGCCATTCTCAAATATTGGAATAGCTAAATACATCATATCCATTTTGAGGGTATTGCTGTAGCGAATGTTTCTGTTCGTTTCCCCGATTAGAGCTTTCTTTATTTCTGACCTATCGGCATGATTTTCCATTTTCGCAGGACTCTCTTGCGAATCTCCCAAAACAACCCCTTCTTTATCTATGATAGTAATCCTTGTAGTAATCTCTCTACCTAAAATTTTACTCTGAGCATCAATATTTGTTAAATTTTTGCTGATTAAATCCTGTTGGACAAAATTCTTAACTAAATAAGCATTGGATTTAAGGTTGCCGGCTATTCTTTCTAAGTAATAACCCTTTAATGATGTTGCAGTAAAAATAGCCATAGGCAACATACAGATAATTACAAGCCCTAAATAAGTCAAAAATAATTTCCCAGCAATCTTATTTTTCATCGCTTTCAAATTTGTATCCTATCCCTCTAACAGTAGCTATAAATTTAGAGGCAGACTTTAACTTTTTACGCAACCTTCTTATATGAACATCTATTGTTCTGTCTCCTATAAAAGTTTCTTCATTCCAAGCTTTATTCAAGAGTTGGTCGCGGGTAAAAACCTGCCCCGGGTTTGTTACTAAGCATCTCAAAAGATTGAATTCAATTTTAGTGAGTTTAATAGGTTTCCCTTCCAGCATTAACTTGTAGTTTAAAATATCTATACTTAAACCCTCTATCTGAATTACTTTCTTAGACTCTAATTTTTCTTCAAGTCTTCTCAAGACAGCTTTAACTCTCGCAACTAAAACTTTTGGGCTGAAAGGCTTGGTAATATAATCATCGGCTCCTAATTCTAACCCTATTATTATGTCAGATTCTTCCCCCTTAGCCGTCAGCATAATTATAGGAATAAATTCTGTCTGGTTATCCCTTTTTAATATTTTGGATACCTCCAGACCATCTATTTTGGGCAACATCAGGTCTAATAGTATTAAATCTATTTTCTCTTTTTTAACCGATTCTAAAGCTTGTTCACCACTTTTAGCCGTTAAGACAGAATATCCCGCTTTTTCTAAATTATATTTCAGAAGCTCAAGAATATCCTTTTCATCATCTACAATTAAAATTTTCTTTTTTCTCATAACCTTCCCCGTTTTTTTATAATCTCTCCCATTTTAGAAAAGTGTACTCATTATAACCCGATATCCTTTAATTAATCAAATCTTATTTTAAAACATTTAGCTCTTCGCCAAATCTACCCATTCCACTTTTGCTCTGTTCCATTCGGAAAGGGGATAGCCAATGTCAGCAAAGAAAGATTTAATTTTTTGCTCTGAAAACCCGATAATCTCCTCCAAAATGGGGATAAGAATGCTCATTACATCTGTAGAAATTACGGTTCGGCGAGCAATATGTCCTAAATATGGTGAAGGGGATACGGCAATAGAATAACCGTTATAAGCCTTTAGATGAAGCATTATGTGCATATCAGAAAGCCCATCGCCCACATAGATTATTTTTTCGGGCGATACCCGTTCTCTATTTCTGATAATATTAAGGGCATCTACCTTTGCTGTTCCTGCTCCGGCTTTTTGAACATCTACTATTTTTTCTTCTTTGCTGTAAATAAAAGTGGTGCCATAAAGATGTTCTAAAGGCAAAATTTCCTTTAGGGCTTCCTTTAGAATCTCTTGAGGAGCCGCAGAAACCACATAAGGTGAAAAAAGCCTTCCTTCAACGCCTTTATTTAACAAATTTATAAAATCGGACACATGCTCTTTGAGCTTTACCTGTCTCCCCACTTCTTGCTGAAGCTCTCGGCTAACTTTTCCTTTATAATCAGAATCGTGAACAATAAGATAGGGAAGTTCCGCCCCTATCTTAACAATATTCTTTTGCCTAAGCTGCTCCACCTTATGCCAGAAATCCTTTTCGGAAATCCCTATTTTTTGGCTCAAAAGAAGCCCGCTATCTTCAATACTCAAGGTTTGGTCAAAATCCATTACCAATAGATATTTTTCGTTCATTTTAGTCCTCCTTTTTAAATTTTAAATTTTAAATTTCATATTCCTTAATCCAAAATTCTGCTTTATAACTTTATAACTTTATAACTTTATAAACTTATAGTGAGCGAAGCGAATGGACGCAGGATAGAAATTTACAAAGTAAATTTCGCTCTCGTCATAGTATTGCGCTTATGAGACTTACGCCTAATATTATTCCTCAGTTTTATCACTCTCGTATGGGAAATTCCCAATTTTTGCCCTATTCCTCTTACTGTTAGACCTTCTAAACAAAGCGACAAAACCTCTCCTTCTCTCTTGGTTAATCCGCTGTCCCGAATTTCCTCTATCAATATTTTGTTCCTTACATAATCAAAACAAAGCTCTGAGTTTCCTGACGGCAATTTTTCTGCCAATGTGGAACCGTCCTCATTAATAGAAGCATCTAAACTAATTAGACTAACTTTCTCCCGTCTCTTGCGTAGATAATTTTTAAGATAAAAGAAACAACCCTGCAAGATGTAGCTATCTGTTTTATTGTTTAGCCGCCCATCTCTAAAATTTACCCAGAGATGCATTGATGCTTCCTGGAACAAATCTTCTTCATCAACAAAAGAAAAACGGGTGTTAACTTTTTGAACAATTCTTTTTAATACAGGCGATATGTTTTCTAAGAGTTCTTCAAAAGACATATTTCTACCTCCCAAAATAAAAAAGGCGTCCTTTTCCCGCTTCTTCAAAAGCAGAACCACAATCACTGTGGGAAAAGGACGCCTAAGTCTCCTCTAAAATAAAAAATGCCTCCCAGCAACCTTGCCAGAAGACATCATTGTCTTTTACTTATTCCAACATAACAGTTACAATTATGGCACAATTTGTTTTGCTTGTCAAGTGTTTTTTTACTTCTGTGGTACCAAAGCAGAAACATCAACCATTTCCCATCTCATCTGCCAAAATAATCGCCTCAGCTACCTCACGCATACTTTTGCGCTTGTCCATTGAGTATTTGCGGAGCTTTTTTAAAGACTATTCTGCCTTGCAATTCGTAAATCATCCTTTGTCTGCTTAGCACTGAAAATAATTCTTAAATCTGTTCCGCAAGCATTAGCTATTCTATTTAAAAGTGGCAGACTGTATCCACTATAATCAGCGCTTTCATACCGAGAAATAGCTGATTTAGTAGTGTGTATGCGTTTCGCCAAAGCAGATTGCGTTAAATGCGCCTGATGCCGTGCTCGAGCAACCTGTTCTCCAATGCAAAGATTTTGATATTCTTCATCAAACCTCTTGCGGAATTCTTTATCCTCCATTAACTTATCCATATAAGTTTTAACTTTTTTCATAGTAAATACCTCCCTTGGCTCTACTAATATAATCCTTCTTCAAGGTCTTGGCTTTCTCTAAATCCTTTTTGCTTACTTTCTGAGATTTTTTCATGTAGGCATTAGTAATAATTATCTTTCCGCCTTTATAAAAAAAGTTAAAGAAGCGATGGTTCATTGGTTTAAACTCAAAGATTTTCTCTTTAGGATCTACCATCCTGAACTTCGTTATGTCAAAAAGATTTCCGTGCTCAGCAATATATTTTACCAAAGCAGCTAATTTCACCTTTACATCTAGAGATGTTTTTTCTAAATACTCCTTAGCCGGCATTTTCCCCGCTTCAGTGAAGTAAAACTCTACCTGAAATCTCTCCCCTTGATAGAAAATATAATTTTCTTTCCTGAGAATTCTCATAGAATATCTCTCAATATAAGATTAGCATATTTGCTAACCTTTGTCAAGCTACCGTAATTCGAGCATCACTTTTCTCACTTATCTTATTCTTTCGGCTGCTGTTCACAGAACAACTCATATTTTTTCTTTAGGGACATGGACGAATCCTGACGCGGTATATTTCGGCATCATCTTTTCCACTTCCTTTTAAATCCTTAAAAAGACAGTATTCTATTTTATCCCATTTATCCCAATGCACTTTTTCATCAAAATAATAAGAACTAACTTGAAAAATAGTGTAAGGATTAAATAAAAATGATATTAAAATTGGTAGGAATGGGGGTTTCATATTAATTTTAAAGCTCGATAAAATCTCTTTCAGTATAAAAATATTCGTCCCCCGAAATCCTTTCTTTTCCGAGCTCTGTCAAGGAATAGACTTTTGGTACCTCTTCTTTAATATCTCCAAACTTGCACAAGTCTCTTAAATGAGCCCAAAGGTAAGAAGATTGATTATTAGGTAATTCTTGATATTTGCTTTTTATAGTATCAAAATCGGCTTTTCCACCACACGACTCTACAATTTTAAGAATATCCCTTTTCCCAACATCCATTTTTGCCCCTTTAAATTATTCCTTTTTAGTCCTTAAAGTACAGATTAATAAACCACCAATTATTAAAATTATTAAAGAGCTTTGAAATGTTGTATCCCATCGTATTTTAGTCATAGTACAAAAATTCTTTGGCTTATAATCCACCCACCTTCCACCACCAAGTTCAGAAGGTAAAATCTGATAATACATCTTCGGAGCATCTGAAATTAACATAATAATTAACAATCCCATCACCCAAGCAACTATCAATTGTTTTTTATTCATTATTTTTGATTTGTGATATCAATTACTCTATTAATTTTTTCCCCTTGTCAGTTAACTCCCAGACCCCTGTTTCAGTTTCTTCTACAATTTTAATAAACCCTTGCTTTCTCTTCTTCGTAATTATTGAGTCTATTCTATGTTGCCATCTTGATAATCCCGATCCATCTATGAATTGATAATACTTCTGCTTGAATATATTTCCAAATTTTTTACAAATTTCATTCATTGCTTCTTCTCGTGCAATCTTTTTAGACTTATATATTACCTCAAAAATAGCATTTGTAAGATGCCTGCCTTTTATCTTTATTATCTCATTGCCCATTGTAATAACGGGTGTATGGCGATACATTTTGGATGATATATCTACATCTACACTTGGTTGAGTTCTTACTTTTTCTTTAATAAATTCTTTTATCTGCTCATCATCAGGTTTATAGCCACATAACTTTTCGGTTTTATCTTTCACTAAATCAACGAGCAATTCATCTGGTTCATTGACGATTTTATCCCACGCTTTAGGTAAAGTTTCCAATATAACCTTTTCTTTTTGTTGTCGCTCATATATCTTATTAGCTTTTTTGATGGCTTCACCACTTTTAATGTTATCCTTCTCAAGGTAATCAGAAAATTTAGATACTACTTCATCTAAACCTTGCTGGTTAATATTTATGGTGTCAAATTTCCTTTCATCCCACTTGCCCTTAAGGTTAGGAAGATAAAACCACCAAATTATTCCATTCGTTAAAATCGCTAAATCTACACCTTGAAAAATCGCATAATTTAATATTTGCTTCTTCTCGTCTGCATTGAACTGCCGTTCACTTCTTTTAACTTCAACAAAGATTTGCGGTTTGCCATTAACTATTAAGGCATAGTCAACTTTATCTTTTCCAACAGCGTAGCGGAATTTTATTCCATTGGTATTTGATATGCTCCAACCGAGATGATTCAACAGGGGTGTAATTATGGCATGTTCTACAGTTGCTTCATCATAAGATGGTATTTCTGAATTGTTCCTAACTTCTTCAATAAATTTTCTTAATTGCTCTGGCATACCAATCGTACCCCTCTTTACTAGACTGTTATATTCTCTATAAATATTCTGCAAACCCTTCAATTCCTTATTTTCACCGCTGAAACCTTAAAATCCTTGTCAAACCGCTTGATTTTCTTCTTTTCCCCGCTCATTAGACACCTCCTTAGTTTGAGCCGGTATTTATTCTACTACCAACTCTTTAAAGTGTCCACTTTTTCGGGGGAAGATCACTATTTTGATGCTAATTTCCAATCATAAAATTCTTCCAAAACATCGTTATAAGTCAAAAAACGGAATTTTATCTCCGGATATTGCTTCTTAAACTGCTCATATCTTTGTTTCTTTACTGTCTTAGACAGTTTATCCCTTAAATTAAATTTAACTTCAAAAGCTTTATCTTCAATAACAAAATCTACTTCTTTTTTATCTTGTGTACGCCAGAATTTAATTTTATCTATTCTTTTTGTCTTCCTTAAAAATTCTCTAAAAATAATATTTTCTAAATACATCCCTTGATCGGAACGATTTTTTATCCCGTCATAATTATTTAAAAAACAATTTCTCAAACCCAGATCATAAAAATATACTTTGGGCATTTTGGTCAACTCTTTTCTTAAATTCTTGTAAAAAGGAGTAATGAAAGCAATCTGATATGATTTTTTCATTACATATAAATATTCTTTCACTGTTTTATGAGCTATACCAAAAGTATTTGCCAACTCTTGAGAATTCAATAACTGACCTGTTTGACTTGCTAAAATCTTTAAAAGTGAAAAGTACTTATCCGTATTCTTTATGCCCGCATCCGTAATGTCTTTTTTGATATAAGATGAACCGAGTTCTTCTAATATTATTCTTTTAATATCATCACTCTCTGCTAAAGCAACTTTAGGATAACCTCCGTATGTCAGGTATTTTCCCCATAATTCTAAAAGCTTATCCTTGTAATAAATAGATAACCTTTTGGTTTTTTGCTTTAATATATCCTGCTCCTGGTTAAAAATCAGAAACTCATCAAAATTCAAGGGATATATTTCAAACAAAAATTTTCTTCCTGCTAAACTATCTGTGAATTTTTTATCTATATAAAATGCTGATGAACCTGAAGCGATGATTTTTATTTTATTTCTTTTTTCATCATAAAGTAATTTTAAAAAATTGGCAGGGTTATCAAGATATTGAATCTCATCAACAAAAACATTCTGTTTGGACTTACTATCAGGAATTATCTCAAAAAGATTGAAAGGATGCTTATTCAACAATCTTAAATAATCGGGATTCTCTAAATTAAAATAATGGCAATGCTCGCCTTTTTCCTCTAAAAAGTTTTTTATCATTATTAAAAGAGAGGTTTTCCCAGTTTGCCTTGCCCCAGTTAAAATGATAAACTCATCTCTTGAAATCACATTTTTTATTTCTAAAAAAATATCTCTTGAATAAAGCATAGCACCCTCAATCCTTCAAAATAAAACCTCTAATTTAAAAATCAACTTTGCAAGTATAATATTATCAGATATTAATATATTTGTCAAGCATAAAAATATTTGATAATAAGATTAAACTTTGAGATTTTCTCTATTTGCGATTATCTCAATTTTATTTTACTACCAGACAGAAATTGTATCTCAGGAGATGTTATGGAAACAAGAAAGAATCCAACCCTGAATTGCTATCGTAGGCAGCGGAAAAATTTCGCTGGATTGAGTTGTCAGATATTATTTATTCTTTTTAGGCAGTAATCTGAATGTTTATACTGATGTGCAATTGCTGTAATTATAATTTTATCTTCTTCAGCAATATACAGAATTAGGTAGGGGAAATGTTTAATAATACATTTCCTAGTATATTTCCCGACTTTTTGTCGAGATTGAGGAAATCCAGGAGGAGAGTTTTTTTATCAACCATTTCCCATCTCATCTGCCAAAATAATCGCCTCAGCTACCTCACGCATACTTTTGCGCTTGTCCATTGAGTATTTGCGGAGCTTTGAATATGCCTGCTCCTCACTCAACTTTCCCTTTTTCATCAACAACCCCTTTGCCCGCTCGGTTTTCTTGCGTGTTTCTAATTCCTCTTGAATAACCCGTGTCTTTACCATCAATTCGGTATTTTCAATGGCTACTGCTGCCTGATTAGCAATAGAGGTCAAGATATGAATTTCTGTTTCAGTGAAACTATGCGGTTGAGAGGTGTAGGAATTGAGCACCCCAATAACCTTGCCTTTTACATTAAGAGGAATGCATAAAAGCGAGCATAACCCCTCTTTTCTGGCAATATTCTGATATTTATACTCCTTTTCCTTGGTAACATCCTTCACTGCTATCGGCTTATTCTCCTTGACTACCTTTCCAGCAATCCCCTCTCCAATCCTCAAAGGCGGCTTTTTATTATATTCCTCACTGACACTCTGAGTGGCCCGAATTACCAAATTTCCTTTTTCATCCAAAAGCTGTAAAGAGCAAATATTAGAACTCATAACCTGCGCCGTTACGGCCACAATAAGCCGTAGAATGTCTTCTAAATATAAATCCGAAGCAATTGCCTTGCTTACCTTGGATAAGGCTTTAATGTGTTCATCATAAAGAATGTTCATTGTCGTTAGAGAATTTATGAAGCTTGCGCCTCTATAGTTTGCTCTTATTTGTTAGCGAGAATACTTGAATCTGTTTTCTGTGTTCTTGGGGAAAAGGGGGATATTGTTTGGCAATTTGTCTTTTTAAAGGGTTGCACTACTCTATCTAACAGATTATTAAAATAGGCTATGGTCAAACCATAGTTGGTAATCGCCACCTTTTGCTCTTGGGCGGTTTTTGTTCGGCTTATTAATTCCTGGCGGTTAAGCATACAAGCACCGCAATGAATAACTAATTTGTATCTTTTTAAATCGGAATAACGGAAATCCTTTCCTGAGCACATCTCAAAGGTAATCTTGCCTCCTACCCTTTCATTAATTAATTGGGGAAGAACTACTGTCCCGATATCCTCTCCAACAGGAGGGTGAGTACAAGCTTCAGCAATAAGCACTTTATCACCAGTTTTCAGATTTTTTAACTGTTTTGCTCCGTCAATAAAAATCTCAAGTTCGCCTTTGAAGCGAGCGAGAATTACTGAAAAGGTGGTCAACAATGTGCCAGTCGGAATTTTATCGGCAACCTTTGCCAAAACCTGCGATTCGCAAACCACCATTTTGGGCGGATTAGTCAATTGTGATAAAAAATAACCCAGCTCTGTCTCTTTTATCATTAAACAACAGGCATTATGATCTAAGCAATTACGAATAAGCTGAACCTGAGGCAGCTTTAGTCTCCCTACCGGAGCCTCTATATCCAAGGGGCCAACCATAAGAATTAGGTCGCGGGGCGAGACTATATCGCCTACCAAGCCGATATTGGAAAAACGGCCTGCTGGAGCGCTGTCAATAACCAACTGCCTCAAACCACTTATCCCTTTTTTAGAAATTGCTGAAGTCTTAATATAATAGATGGCATTTTTCTCCAGCCACTGGCTAATATTGTTTGTTTTGTCAGATAAGTCAATCTTATTTATTGCCACTATTAAAGGAATGTTCCTCTTTTTTATAATATTAATCAAATCCTTTTCATATTTGCCCCAAGAGCTTACTTCGGTTGTTACTATCACTATATCGGAGTGCTTCAAAACCCGAAGACTCCTGTCCACCCGCAGATGGCCAATCTCTCCTTTATCGTCAATCCCGGCAGTATCAATAAAAACCACTGGACCCAATGGAAACAACTCCATTGTTTTTTCTACTGGGTCAGTCGTAGTGCCGGGAAATTCTGATACTATCGCCGCCTGTTGTCGAGTAAGGGCGTTTAATAACGAGGACTTGCCCACATTTCTCTTTCCCATAATGGCAATATGCGTTCTTAAAGATTTAGGTGTGTTTTGCATTTTCCCTCCTTTTAAAACTCTTTTTTATAATAGCATAACTGTCCAAAGGGGTCAATATCTTTAACTATTTAGGAATCACGCATAGTTTCCTTCTGATATTTCCCAATTTTCCAAAACATATCAGTTTATCCCCGAGAAGAATTTTGGTATCTGCCGGCGGATTGGTAATTATTT
>DAOWIN010000085.1 GCA_030640885.1 Candidatus Omnitrophota bacterium | reverse complement strand
GCCGAGTTAAAATTAAAGGCAATGGGAATAGAGATAGATTCTTTGACTAAAGAACAAAAGAAATATTTAGATTCCTGGGAGATGGGGACATGAACATGCCACAAGTTTCAAGTTGCAGGCTGCAGGTTAGAAAAAAACCTGAGGCTTGGAGCTTGAAACTTGGAACCTAAAAATGAACATTGGAAAAATTAAACGTATTATTGGAGCAGTGGTAGATGTACAGTTTGCGATGGGCAAACTACCGTCTATTTATAATGCTGTCAAAATAAAAGGGACAGATGTTGTTTTAGAGGTGCATCAGCATTTAGGAGATAATATAGTTCGCTGTATCTCCCTTTTTTCTACTGATGGCTTAAAAAGGGAAATGGAGGTAGAGGATAGCGGCGGACCGATTACTGTGCCGGTGGGTAAAAAGACATTGGGAAGAATGTTTAATCTTTTAGGAAAGGTAATTGACAAACAGCCTGAACTGCCTAAAGAAAATTTGAGATGGCCTATCTATCGCCAGCCACCCTCATTAGAAGAACAGGATACTTCTATAGAGATGTTAGAAACCGGTATAAAAGTTATTGATTTTTTGTGCCCTTATTGTAAAGGCGGTAAAATTGGCTTATTCGGTGGCGCTGGAGTGGGAAAAACAGTTCTGATTATGGAACTTATAAGAAATATTGCTGTTGAGCATAAAGGATTTAGCGTATTTGCCGGTGTGGGAGAAAGAACGCGTGAGGGAAACGACCTTTGGTTAGAGATGAAAAGATCGGGGGTTTTAAAACGAACGGCTTTGGTTTTCGGTCAGATGAACGAACCGCCGGGGGCAAGATTTAGGGTAGGACTAGCAGGTTTGACTCTATCAGAATATTTTCGCGATGCAGAAGGGGAGGATGTGCTTTTATTTATTGATAATATTTTCCGCTTTGTTCAAGCTGGTTCAGAGGTCTCGGCGTTATTGGGCAGGATGCCTTCGGCAGTAGGTTATCAACCCACATTAGGTACTGATATGGGGGAATTGCAGGAAAGAATTACCTCTACCAAAAAGGGTTCGATTACCTCGGTGCAAGCGGTTTATGTCCCAGCCGATGATTTAACCGACCCTGCTCCAGCCACTACCTTTGCTCATTTAGACAGCACTGTTGTTTTGTCGCGAAAATTGGTAGAATCGGGCATTTATCCGGCAATTGATCCTTTAAGCTCAAACTCTACTATCTTAAATCCTCGCACAGTAGGGGAGGAACACTACCAATTAGCTCAGGATGTGCAAAAGATCCTTCAACGCTATAAAGACCTGCAGGATATAATTGCTATTTTAGGTATTGATGAACTTAGTGAACAAGATAAAATTACTGTTAAAAGGGCAAGAAAGATTCAGAAATTTTTTTCGCAGCCCTTTTTTGTTGCCCAAGAATTCACTGGTGTTCCCGGCAAATATGTGCCCCTTGAAGAAACGCTTAAAGGTATTAAAGGAATTGTGCAAGGAAAATATGACGATCTTCCGGAGCAGGCGTTTTATATGAAAGGCGGGGGAGAGGAAATACAAAATGTCTAAATGACCTAAATGGTAGCCGCCCAGCAACCAGCCACCCAGATGCCCAGCTGGGAAACTGGGGGTCTGGGGAACTGGGTGACCCAATGAGTTAGAGCAATTAGATATTAGAAATTGAAAGAGTATTTTTGTTTCCGTTCAAAATGAGTAGTTTTAATCTAACTGTTATTACTCCTGAAAAGATAGTTTATGACGCAAAAGCAGATATGGTAGTTGTGCCGGGCAAAGAGGGGGAGTTAGGAATTTTACCCCGCCATATTCCTTTAATTTCTGTTCTAAAGAAAGGAGAAATAAAGATAAAAAGAAAAGAAAAAGAAGAGAAAAAGATAGAGATAGAAAAGGGGTTTATTAAAGTAGAAAAGAAAGGGGTGGAAATTTTAGCCCAGTCAACAGTTAACAGTTAACAGTCAACAGAAAAACAAATAGTAAAAGACAGATTTATGCAGCAAGGTATATTATACATTGTCAGTACGCCGATTGGAAATCTAAAAGACATCAGCTTGAGAGCATTAGAGGTTTTAGAAAGTGTTCATTTGATTGCCGCTGAAGACACGCGTCGGACAAAAAAACTCCTTTTACATTATAAAATAAAAACCTCTTTGGTTAGTTACTTTGATTATAATAAAGCCGCTAGAGCAGATCTTTTGCTCAAAAAATTGAAGGAAGGTAGAGATGTTGCTTTGGTT
>DAOWIN010000119.1 GCA_030640885.1 Candidatus Omnitrophota bacterium | reverse complement strand
GATTTTAATATAGAAGTGGAATCCAGTTTCGGTTTTTGCACTTATTACGATAGTCTAAGCTTTAAAGAAGAGATGTTTGAATTGGCCGATAGCAATATGTATGAGAATAAAAAACAAAAAAGGGCATGAAAAGAATTATGGGTGTAGACGATAATATGTGTCCAGATTTTTTTCATAACGTAGGGGGGAAAGAAAAGGTTATCAGGGCCGTAGTAGAGGAAATGGGAGGAGAAGGAATATGAGCAAAAAGATATTAATTGTCGATGATGAAGAAGATGTTTTGGCTGTTTTGGAAAAGAGGGTTTCCGGAGCGGGTTATCAAGTTATTAAAGCAAATTCCGGCCTCGATGCTGTTGCGAAGGCAAAAAAAGAATTACCCGACCTTATTATTCTTGATGTATTGATGCCGGGCATGGACGGGGGGGATGTTGCCTCTACTTTAAAGCAGGACGATGCGACTAAAGGCATACCTATAATTTTTCTTTCTTGTCTTTATACCAAGAAAGATGAAACGGATGAGGGGCATCTAATAGGCGAGAATTTCTTTGTTTCAAAACCATATAAACCCGATGAGTTTTTGGACATAATTCGCGATAGATTAGAATAATCTATTTTATTGAATACTTGCCGGGTATCTTTATCTTCGTTATCATGGCAATTGAGTTTATGAATGACGGTGATATAATTATTGCGCATAGGAACTTATTGTAATGCCGGGGATGAATCAATATGAGTATAGCAAAAAAATCAGAAACTAAATATAGGCAAACAGAGAGAAAGTCGAAGGGAGCCTATAAGATAAACCATAGCATTATAGAAAAGGCTCCTTTTGGTGTTTATGTAGTAAATGAAAAGGGGAGTGTTGATTATGTAAATTCCGCGATGCTTAAGATTTTCGGCAGTTCTTACGTGAAGTTTAAGAGTTTAAATATGCTTAATCTGCCGGTGTATAAAAAAATTGGCCTTACAAAAAAGATAAAGATGGGATTAAAAGGAAAGTCTTTTAAAATAGGCCCTATTAAATATAGTTCATATCTCGGCAAAAAAACCATTGTTGGCTATTTTACCGGTATACCGTTCAAGGAGGCCGATATCAGAAAATTAGCTGTAATTGTTGAGGATGTAACTGAATTCAAACAAGTAAAGGAGGTTTCGCGAAAAGATTTCAAAGAATTAGAAAGGCGAATTAAGGAGCAAAATGCAAAGCTTGTAAAATCAAACGCTTCTTTGAAGAAAGAAATCACTGAGCGCGAGAAGGCAGAAGATGCCCTGCGTGAAAATGAAGAGCGTTTGAAAATACTCTTAGATTCCATACAAGCTGGAATTATAGTTATTGATATAGAGTCACGTAAGATTGTTAATGCTAATCCTATGGCTACTAAAATAATAGGACTTCCTAAAGAGCAGATTATTGGTTTTACGTGCTATAAGTTTATCTGCGCGTCTGAGGCTGGTAAGTGTCCTATTATTGATTTTGGGCAGACGATGGACAACTCGGAATGTGAGCTTATAAAGGCTGATGGCAGTAAAATTCCGATTATCAAGACGGCGACATCCGTAGTCATTAACGGCCGCAGGCAGATTGTTGAAATTTTTATTGATATTACTGAGCGCAAACGAATGGAACAGTTACAACTTGATATGGTCGTAGGTTTGCGGGCGGTCCTCGCAATAACCGATAAACTCATTGCGTCTCCTGATGTGGATACTCTTTTCCGCCAAGCAGTAGAACTTGCGAGGGATGAATTGCGTCTGGAGAGATGTGCTATCTTCATAGAGGAAGAGGATCATATGGTAGGTACTTATGGCACTGATCGTTATGGCTCTACTGTTGATGAACACGCAAAACGATTCCTTAAAGATAAGGCCTGGATAGAGCGTCTACAGGTGCGGTCGCCGCAAGAGCCCCGTTGGACCGCGATTAAGGAACCGTATATCGAGTGGGATGGTGAGAAGGATATACGGGCTGGTAAAGGGTGGGTAGCGGTAACACCCATACAGTCACCCTATAAGATAGTTGGAGTTTTTGTGAATGATACTATGATGAGCCATGCAGCATTGGATCCAACAAAGCAGGATATTGTGGCAGTTTTCTGTTCAATACTAGGGCATATTACTGAACGGATTGGGGCGGCGAAAGAGGTAGAAATGTTAAATAAAGAATTGCTGGAATCAAACAAACAATTGAAGCAGTTAGCTGAGCTGAAGTCAGAGTTTGCCTCAACGCTGTCGCATGAATTAAGAACGCCTCTTACTGCCATGAAAGAAGGTATTGATTTAGTATTAGACGGCTCTACGGGCGCAGTGAATAAAGAACAAAAAGAATTCCTGGGGATTGCAAAGAGAAATGCGGATAGATTAGGCCATCTTATAAATAATGTGTTAATTTTTTCAAAACTCACATCGTACAAAGGTGGATTGAAAATGGAAATGGGTAGTATCAATGAGCTGATAGAATCTGTCACGGCGAGCTATAAATTAGTAGCGGAAAAAAAAGGTTTTTATATATATACTCAATTAGAGGCGACAGACGGGTTTATTAGTGGATTTGATTCAGATAGAATCAGTCAAGTGATGACTAATCTTATAGATAACGCGATTAAATTTACCAACAAAGGGAGCGTGGGAGTATTTACTGCAAAAGATGATAAGAGTAATTCTGTAAAAGTTTGTGTTGAAGATACCGGAACAGGGATAAGAAAAAATGATATATCTAAACTGTTTCAGTCATTTGTGCAACTAAGGAGCAGGAAAGGGAGAAAGCCCGGCGGTACAGGATTAGGTTTAGCGATATGCAAAGAGATTATTAAGCAGTCAGGAGGCAAAATCTGGGTAGAGTCTGAATTTGGCAAAGGGAGTAAGTTTTGTTTTATCCTTCCGGTTAAAGAGAGAAGAAGAGTCTAAGGAAATTGGATAGTATCTATTTTGCGCCGATGAGGTAGCTTTCTATTTGAGTTGATGAGCTAATTTTTTTGTCCATTACGCGCCAGGTCTCCTTATCTTCCATGCATAGATATAAAGGGGTTTGTTTGTCACGCTTTCTTATCCAGTGCACTATTTTGCTATAAATCTCTTTCCTTAAAAATTTAGGGTATCTTAGTTTTTTGTCTTTGCTTATGAGAAGTTCCCCGTAAAATATTTTAGTTTCGGGAAATCGTTGCTCAATTACATTTTTTAACTTTCTTGAACCCCGCAATGTTCCTAAACTAATCCATTTAAAGGGAGGATTCAAATAGGCGTACAGTTGGTTAATTACTTCTTCATAGAGCCTCATCCATTCCGCAGAGTAAATTATTGGATCAAAGTGGAATGCCAGCGAAAATCCTTTTTCTTGAATCCTTTTAGCAGCCTTAAGTCTTTTTCCTAATGAAGAAACGCCGATTTCTTCATTATCAATGGTTATTTGAGGGGCAAGTGACCACGATATAATGATATTGGGGCTTGATTTAGTTTTAAGGACGTTAGTGATTTTGTCACTTTTTGTTTTGAGCTCAAAATATATTGGTTTGTCTTTAAAAAAATCAATCAGTTGAGAGCTATAATCGGTTATGTCATCTAAAGCTAAAGAATCACAGAATTCTCCCGTTCCGATTCTTATCGGGCGGTTTATTTTTTTGTAAAAGTTAGAAAACTTATCAAAAAAATCATCTAAGTTTGAAGGTAGTATTATACCGGGAAAATTTGAATACTGTTGCAGGAAACAGTAAGAACAATCAAAAGGGCAGCCCATGCCTAGATTAAATATCCAGTAGTTACATCTTAAATGATATTTTGTGCAAGGGCAGGGTTTTATAAAGTCCCATCGTTCCTTGACAATAAAAACAAGGGGTTTTTTTAAATCCCGGATAAGAAATCTGTGTTTTTTTAAGTACTCACCAATATGATTGAGTTCTTCTACTTTGACGTCGGGAAACTTTTTTTTGAATCGTTTTAATAAATAACTATGTCCGGCTGTTTTTTCCACAAAAATTTTTTCCGGTGTGAATATATCTAAAGGATGATAATTTTCTTCAAGCGGCTCTTTTAACCCGGCGAGAAAGATTTTGTTAGTATCTATTTTTTCTCTTGCGCTTGTCAGGGGGAAACGCATTGTAATTAGGTTCTGTTTTATTATAAAGAATTTGTTTCTTCCGCCTACCTTTTCTATAGTTTTGTC
>DAOWIN010000083.1 GCA_030640885.1 Candidatus Omnitrophota bacterium | reverse complement strand
ATAGCAAGCGGAGGATGCAATGCAACAGGAGGATATAGGATTAACCCAGATAACAGTAGAACCGAGATAACTTTTAATGTTAATGATGTAGTTATCTTTGAAGATACCTCTAATGGCTCGGGTTCTGGAAGCAATCATCAATATGATTATAGTTCTGGTTTTCCAAACGATAGTGATACAGTTTATAAAGTGAGTGGCGGGGGAGGAGGAGTAGGCGGGTTGGTTCGGGTATTTAGTTTGAGTGATAGTGGCTCTGTTTATGGTAGAGGTAGTGATACAATTAATTGCTCAGTTGATATCCCAGAGGGTTATGTTGTAATATATGCCCAAAAGGCGAAGGATGTTCTGCAAACTATTCATTACATCGGGGGAAATACGTCTAGTGGTTCAAACACCGCTGGTCGATGTGCAAATCCTTCAGCTGATAGAGTTTGTGGTCAAACTAATATAGGTGATATGGGGCCAACAACTATCAGTAATAGTTTGACTTTCGGTTGTAGCAGCCATTGTAAGAAAAAATCAGAAGACGGTGCATGCGGAACATTTGCAATCGCTATACAAACTAACTAAAGGCAAAGTTCTTATTGCTTGTCATTTCTGCCCCAAATACTTTCCGAGCAGAGATCCAAAGATTGTTAGTGATTAAAATTACGCTTTTTAACAGAGATAAATAAAAGTTTTAAAACAATAAAATTGCAAAGGGAGTTGAGATGAACTATTTTTTAAATGAACAGCAGATGATGATTCAAGAGTTGGCAAGACAGATTGCTAAGGAAAAGATTCAACCTATTGCCGCCGAATTAGATAAGAGTGGGGAATTTCCCAGCCAGATTATGGAAGTTCTTGCCCAGAGTGATCTGTTCGGTATCTTTGTTGAGGAAAAATACGGCGGTAGCGGCGGCGGGGTTTTGGAATTGGTTATTGCTACTGAAGAGTTAAGCAAAGCCTGCGGTGGGATTGCTGTTTGTTATGCCGCCAGCGCTCTTGGAACTTATCCCATAATTTTATTTGGCAGTGAAGCCCAAAAGCAGAAATATCTTCCCGATTTAGCAAGCGGCAAAAAAATAGCGGCTTTTGGTTTAACTGAACCCAATGCCGGTTCAGATGCCGGCGGGCTTGAAACCACTGCTAAAAAAGAAGGCGATTTTTATATCCTCAACGGCACCAAGCATTTTATTACAAATGGCGAGGTGGCTGATATCTATACTGTAGTGGCAATGACTGATAAAAATAAGGGTAGCCGCGGAGCCTCTACCTTTATTGTGGAGAAGGGAACCCCCGGGTTTAGTTTTGGCAAAAAAGAGGACAAAATGGGGATTCGCGCCTCTGCCACTTCCGAGTTAATTTTTAATGACTGCAAAATTCCGCAGGAAAATCTTTTGGGAAAAGAGGGGTTTGGTTTTATTATTGCGATGAGAACATTTGATAAATCCAGACCGGGTGTAGCCGCTCAGGCATTAGGTATTGCTCAAGGGGCGTTGGATTTGACTGTGAATTATGCTCATCAGCGAATTCAGTTTGGCAAACCGATTTCCTCATTTCAGGGAATTCAATTTATGCTTGCCGATATTGCTACTGAAATTGAGGCGGCGCGGGCGTTAATTTATGCGGCGGCGCGAACAATTGACGGCGGCGAAAAAAATATTGCCAAGTTTTCAGCGATGACTAAACTCTTTGCCTCGGATGTAGCAATGAAGGTAACTACCGATTGCGTGCAAATATTTGGCGGCTATGGTTATATGCGGGATTACCCAATTGAGAAATTTATGCGCGATGCCAAGATTACACAGATTTATGAAGGCACAAATCAAATTCAAAGAGAGATTATTGCGAGTAATTTGATTAAAGAAAGTTTAAAAGTATAAGAATGTTCAATTACGCAGATTTTTATAAATGAAACTGCGATTAGTGCACTGTAAACTAAATTACAGATAGTTACTCGTTATTTTGAGCCAAAGGCGAGCGAGAAGCAAAGATGAATTTATCCATTCAAAACATTAAAAATAAAACTTCCGCTTACTTTTCCATAAGAAATGAAATAAAATTTGCTTATCTATTTGGCTCGCGGGCAAGAAATGAAGCCAATAAGAAAAGCGATATAGATATTGCCATTCTTATAGATAAATCTTTACTGAAAAAAAATGACTATCCTTATGGCTATAAGGCTAAAATTTTAACCGATTTGCTAAAAATTTTTAGCATCAATGATTTAGATTTGGTTATCCTTAATGATGCTTCTCCTTTGCTTAGGCATCGTGCAGTTTATTTTGGCAAACTTATTTACTGCCAAGCGGAGAAGGAAAGAATAGAGTTTCAGGTAAAAACTCTTAATGAATACAATGATGTAAAAAGATTGCTGAGTTTGCATTATTAAAAAGCGAACTATGTTAGATAAGGAAATTGTTGAAAAAAGTTGTTAGAACTAAAGCGTTATGTGAAAAAATTAGAGGAGTTGAAAAAGCTTTCCTTTGAGGATGTAAAAAATTCTTTGCAAAATAGTTGGGCAATAGAGCATGAATAACAATTGGCGATTCAATTAGTTATTGATATAGGCAACCATATTTTGGTAGAAATAGGTGAAAATCAGATTGAGGATTATGTTGATATTATTGATAGATTAGGAGAAAAAGAGATAATACCTCCTTCTTTTGCCTATAATATTCGCAATATGGCTGGTTTTAGGAATATTTTAGTGCATGAATATCTTAAAGTGGATTTGGAACAGGTTTATCAAGTTTTGCAAAAGCGTCTGCCGGACTTTAAAAAATTTATTATCTATATCAAAAATTATCTAAAGGACTATTAAAAGACATACTACACCGTAAGCTTAATACTTGAATTTTTTTCTGACAGGACTTCTAACGATGCGGAGCAGGAGAACGCAACTATGAAATTAAAAGTAGTTATTCATCAAGCCGAGGAAGGCGGATATTGGGCAGAAGTGCCAGCAATACCGGGTTGTGCAACTCAGGGGGAAACATTTGAGGAACTTCTCGGCAATATTTATGAAGCCGTTGAAGCTTGTTTGTCAATATTATGGCGTCATTGAAAATGAAAATAATTGTTTGTATAAAAGAGGTTCCGGATACAACAGAGATAAAGACTGACCCTGAAACAAATACCCTAATTCGGGCCGGGGTAAAAAGTATTATTAGTCCCTTTGATATGTATGCTATAGAAGAGGGTATTCGCCTAAAAGAAAGGTTGGGCGGCGAGGTTATTGTCTTGAGTATGGGGCCAGCTCAGGCAGAGAAATCTCTGCGAGAAGCAATTTCTTTAGGGGCAGATGAAGCAATTTTGCTTTGCGATAGAAAATTCGGCGGAGCAGATACACTTGCTACCTCTTACACCTTAGCTCAGGGGATTAAAAAAATAGACGGTTATGACATAATTATTTGCGGGAAACAAGCCGCTGATGGAGATACGGCTCAGGTTGGTCCGGAGGTTTCTGTTTGGCTAAATATTCCTCAGATTGCCTATGTAAGCAAGATTGAACAGGTTGAGCAGGAAAGAATTAAGGTTCGCCGAATGAGCGAAGAGGGGTATGAGGTTATCCAAGCGAAATTACCTTGTTTGATTACCGTAGTAAAAGAGATAAACGAACCCCGACTGCCTTCACTGAAAGGGAAAATGAGGGCTAAAAAGGCAGAGATAAAAAAATGGACTTTGGAGGATATAAACGCTGACAGAGAAAAAACTGGTCTAAAAGGTTCGCCCACGCAGGTAAAGAGAATTTTTTCTCCTCCCCAACGAGAAAAGGGAAAAATTTTTGAGGGAGATGCCGAAGAAATAGTTAAGGAAATGGCAGAGGTGTTAAGAAGCATTTAAGAAACTTAGATTATTTATGAATACAAACGAAGCAAATAAAGAAATCTGGATTTTTGCCGAGCAAAATGCTGGCAGCATTCACTCAGTAGTTTATGAACTTTTAGGAAAGGGGAGCGAGCTGGCTGAACAATTGCAGGCAAAGCTATGCGCAGTTTTGTTGGGTCATAAGATAAAAGAAAAAGCAAAGGGGCTAATTTGGCGAGGAGCAAGTAAGGTCTATTTAATAGAAAGCGAGGAGTTTTTAAATTACCGTTCTGATATTTATAGTAGTGTTTTGGTTGATTTAGTTCACAGATATAAACCAAGCGTTGTTCTTGGCGGAGCAACTTTAACCGGGAGGTCTTTAATGCCTCGCCTTGCCGCCGCCCTAAAAACAGGTTTGACTGCCGATTGCACCGCTTTGGAAATTGATGACGAGAAAAAGATTTTGGTTCAAACCCGACCGGCCTTTGGGGGCAATATTATGGCAACCATTGTTTGTTCTGAACGGCGTCCGCAAATGGCTACTGTGCGGCATAAGGTAATGTCGGAGGCAGAGGTTGATGAAAAAAGGAAAGGAGAAATAATTTCTGTTCAACCACAAACGCCTTTATTTTCTGATATTAAGATAGAGGACATTGTTAAAGAGATAGATAAAACAGTGCGTTTAACCGAAGCAGACATTATTGTTTCCGGAGGCAGAGGATTGGGAAAAAAAGAGAATTTTGGCTTAATAGAGGAACTTGCTTTGGTCTTAAAAGGAGCAGTGGGTGCCTCGCGGGCTACAGTAGATAACGATTGGCTTCCTTATTCTCATCAGGTAGGGCAGACCGGCAAGACGGTTTGTCCAAAGGTGTATATTGCCTGCGGAATCTCCGGACAAATTCAGCATTTAGTAGGAATGCAATCTTCCAAGATAATCATTGCTATTAATAAGGACGCCGAAGCCCCCATTTTTAAGGTTGCTACTTATGGGATCGTGGGAGATTTGTTTAAAATTGTGCCGATGTTGATTAAGGAGTTAAAAAGATAGCAAGTAGAGAGAATTATTATAAATGACTAATTAACCTAATGTCTAATTGATCTAAATAAAACTCAATGCCCAATCAGGAATTCGGGATTTGGTTAGACATTAGGAATTAGAGCAATTAGAAATTAGACATTCCGACGAGCGAACGCAGTGAGCGAGGAGGTATTATGGCTTTACCCAAAAGAAGACATTCTAAAACCAGAAGAGACAAAAGAAGGGGGCAGCAGAAGCTTTCTAAGCCCTCTCTGGGCGTTTGTCCAAGATGCGCAGCTTTTAAAATGCCCCATCAACCCTGTCCTAAATGCGGGTATTATAAAGACAGACAGGTTTTGGAGATAAAAATAAAGGAAAAAAAGGAAAAGAAATGATTATTGCCGTAGATGCAATGGGTGGAGACAAGGGGCCGCAGGTGGTTGTGAAAGGGGCAGTTGAGGCAGTAAAAGAGTTCCCCTCTAATGTTCTTTTGGTGGGAGATGAGCGGAGGATTAAAAAAGAGCTTTCTTTATATAATTACCCGGTCGAAAAAATTTCTATTAAATCAGCCAAAGAGACTATCGAGATGGGAGAGACTCCTGTCGCAGCTTTGAAAAAGAAAAAGGGTTCTTCCATTGGTGTTGCTATTGATTTGCTTAAAGAAGAAAAAGCTGATGCCTTAGTTAGCGCAGGCAACACCGGTGCCGTTGTAGCCGCCGCTACTTTGAAATTAAGGCTTTTGCCCAGTATTGAACGCGCAGGAATTGCTGTAGTTATTCCTACCTTAAAAGAACCTTCTTTACTCATAGATGTAGGAGCAAATATTAGCCCTAAACCTTTGCACTTGTTGCAATACGCCATAATGGTTAAAGTTTATTCTGAGGAAATTTTAGGCAGAGTGAATCCTAAGGTTGGTTTACTTAATATCGGGACAGAGGAGAGCAAAGGTACCGGTTTCATTAAGGAAACATTCGATTTTCTGAAAGCGGAAAGTTCACTCAATTTTATTGGATACATAGAAGGTCATGATGTATTCAGCGGGGAAGTTGACTGCGTAATTTGCGACGGTTTTGTAGGGAATATTATTTTGAAGGTATCTGAAAGTTTAGGAGAAGTAACAAATTTGATGTTAAAGAGGGAATTAAATAGAAATATTTTTGCAAAAATCACCAGTTCTTTATTCAAATTTTCATTAGGCAGCTTTAAAAAGAAATTGGATTATTCTGAATATGGAGGGGCGCCGCTTTTAGGAACGCAAAAGGTTTGTATTATCGCTCACGGTGTTTCTTCAAGCAGAGCGATTAAGAATGCTATCCGTGTTGCTTATGAATTTGTAGGTCACCAAATTAATAAAGACATTAGCACAGCTCTTTTGAAAAAATGAGTATCTTTATTTCTTCTATTTTATGCTTAACTTTCTTAGGAATATCGGCAGGTTGGATTTTGGGTTGCTTTTCTCGGAAATTTGCTCCGCAGGTGGATCCTTTGATAGAAAAGGTGCGTACGGTTCTCCCGGGAGCAAATTGCGGCGCCTGTGGTTTTAGCAGTTGTGATGCCTTTGCCCAAGCGGTAGTAGAAAAAAAAACCGAAGTTAATAAGTGTCGAGCAGGAAGAAAAAAGGTGTGGGAAGCTATTGATAAGATACTCAAAGGAAAAAATAGCGATTGAAAAGTAGATATTATTCGTTTTAAGGGAAATATTTTATGTCGTATAATACTTATTATGTAAAATAGAAAGGGAAAAATAAAGAGAAATAATAACTTAAATTCTTCCTTTAACTTTTTTTGATGGGATTTTTGAAACAAACTTTTCCTCAGCCTCTTCGCCAAAATGTCTTAAAGCCGCTTGAGCAGCTGATTGTTGAGCCTTTTTTACGGTCCAACCAGAACCTTGCCCATAAATCTCATTCTTAATACTTACCTTTACATTAAAATTTTTACGGTGTTCCTTCCCTTCCGTTGAAATAATCTCATAAACAGGCATTTCTTTAAAGGTTTTTAGACTAAACTCTTGAAAAAAGGATTTATAATCCTTTTCATACTCTCCTTGTTCTATTGATCTAATTTCCTTGCTAAAATGAAAGGAAATAAATTTTGTCGCCCATTTTATCCCTCTATCAATATAAATTGCCCCAATTATTGCCTCATAAGTATCGGAAAGCCCAGAATTTCTTCTTTCCTTTTCATTGTTGGTTTCCTCTTCTTTCCAGATAATATATTTCTCGAGGCTTATTTCCTGAGCCTTTTTTAAGAGACGCGTGGCATTAACAAGATGCGACCTAAATTTAGTCAACTCCCCTTCCTGATAGTTAGGATAAGAGCGATAAAGATAATTACTTATAACCAAATCTAGTACTGCATCTCCCAAAAATTCTAATCTTTCGTTATTTCCGTTCTGTTGGTAAATAGATGTGCTTTCTTTTGAATTAGGCAGAGAAGATTTATGAGTTAAGGCTTGAAAAAGAAGGTTTTTATGACGGAAACGGTACTTAATCGCTTTTTCTAATTCTTTTATCTTTTTCCTATCCATGATTGTCCATTTCATAGTAGTATTGGTTAAAATTTTACCTCAGGAAGCTGCGCAGCTTTTTCCTCTGCTTTAAAATAAGAAGCTGAGGAAAGATTTTTTAAGCTGGCAAAAAAACTTCCGGGGATTCTTCTTATATGGGCATTAAATATTTTTACTGTTCTATTATAACGCATTCTTTCCACAGCAATTCTATTTTCTGTTCCTGCCAATTCATCCATTAATTGAGCAAAATTCTGATTGGCTTTCAAATCCGGGTAGTTTTCTACTATCATCAATAATCGAGAAAGGGCTCCCCCCAAATTTTGGGCGGCAGTGATTTTTTCCGAAATGGATTTATTATGAGAAATAGCTCCGGCTAATTTTGCTCGCGCATCAGCAACATGTTTAAAAATTTCTTTTTCGTGAACAGTATAACCCTTTACCGTATTCACTAAGTTAGGAATGAGGTCATTACGTCTTTGAAGTTGATTTTCTATCTGTGACCATGCTTCTTTAATATTTTCATCCAAAGTAACTACTCTATTTAATCCTTTAATGAAAAAACCCACCAAAACAAAGATAATTACTATTCCTATTATTAAACCTTTTTTCATGTCTTCTCCTGCTATAACTTCGTTATAGCGTATAGCACATAGCGGATAATGAATGGTAAAAAATAAAAATCTTTGGAATTTATAGCTTTCTTATCTTTCTATACGCTATACGCTAACCGCTATTCTTTTAGCCAATCACTATTTTAGATTTGCCATAAAAATCCAATAGAAAATTTAATTCCTTTATCCCTAAAATCCATATCTTTTCTTCTTTTGCTAAAATCTTTGCATCTATTTCTATTCCTTTTAAAACAATCAAGAATCTACGAGCGATTTTATACTTGTGATTAACCTTCTTGCAGTTTTCTATAAACTCGCTGATCGCTTTCGGGCCAACCTTTCTTTTTTCAATCTTTCCTACCCAGCTTCTATTCTTTGCCTGAGCCACTAAATATACTTCTTTATTTTGCTTTGAACTTCGAGAAAGATCTTGGAGGGATTGCACTCTGACAAAATGAGGCAATTTATGCTTTTTGTTATTTATTAATAATATCTCGTTCCGCCAACAATCTAATAAATCTTTTACTCTTTCCGAAAGATCCCTCTTGTTTTCCGAACTAAAATCGAGAAATGCCTTTTCTGTTCTCTCTAAAAACTCCTTTTTTGCATATTCAAGACCAAAACTTAAGTCCTCTCTTTTAAGGCGATAGCTATTATTTAACCAAAATTTTAACAAGGAATCCTTAAATCCATATAATAAACCATTTTTACGGATAATATCCTTTTCTAAAAAATGAGACAAAAACTTAGAAATATTTTTTCTTTTTTCGCCAGTCTTTTTTGCTATTTCAGCGATTTTTTTGTCACCTTCTGCCAAAGAAAACAGAATGCAGATAAAGTTATCAAAATGACGGCTTTTTATATTATTTATCCTTTCTGATAAAAGCTGATTTATTCGGCCATCTTCGAGAAAGAGCTCTTCATATAAGCATTTTTGCAGTGAAGTAAAAGAGATGTGGCTTACCCTTTTTTCTTGAACCACTATTTTCATTCTTTTGCTAATCGCTTTCAAATAAGCTGGGTGGCCATCAGTAAAGGCGATTAAAAAATTTCTGCATAAAGAAGAAATAGTTATCCATGGATTATCTTGTTTAAAAAATTCTTCAGTTTCTCCAAAGCCGAATGGTTCTACTTTGATTACTTCAAAATTTCCTAAGAGAAGAGATAGCTTTTGAGATAAAATTTTCCGAGACAGATTAACAGCGGAACTGGTAAGAATATATAAGACATCCTTTTGTATTACTATCTCTTTTGCCAGAACTGAAAAGGGAGAAGCAATTTTGAAATGACCCAAGTAATGAAATTCATCCAAAAGTATTACCAGCTTTGTATTACTTTCTTGGGTTAATAAATGAGGTAATTTTAAAATCAGGGAATAGGCCGAATCAATCTTTTTGTCTTTTAGATAATTTTTTATTCGAACAATATCTGCTGTAGCAAGGGGAAAATATTTTTTAGATTGCCGCAATAAAAAATCAAGTTTAAAATCAGCTTTTTGCTGCAGTTCTATTTTAGTTCCCAAAAAATAGAAAAGGAACTTTTTGATAAATTGGATAGCGAAATGCTCAAAGTTCCCCCCTTTTTTTAACTCCAGATATACAGGAAGGATTGCCTTTTTTCTTTCCTCTGTTTTTCTCTTTTTTTCTCGCGAGAAAAAAAGATTTAGAAAATGAAACAAAAGAAATGTTTTACCGCTTCCCTCCTTTCCAATTATAGCAATGTTTTGTCGGTATCTATCTTCAAAATTGGAAATTCTCTTATTTAGTAAATCAAGTGTTTCTTTGTGAGCGAAAAAGGATTTTTCCATTAGCAGACACTACTACATTGTAAAATTAGTTTTTAACAAAAAAATTTTGCATTTATAGTTGTCTTTGGCAACTTTCCTATCTTTCTTTATTATCTACTACCTTTTATCTTCTGTTTTTTATCTTTTCTTATCTGTCCTCTGTTGACTGTAAACTGTTAACTATCTTTGTTGCCTATTGGTTATATTTAGGGAAGGTAATAAAAAGGATTTTTGGGGTGGGAATTCTTTCTGACTTCAAAATGGAGTTGAGGAGTAGAAACCCTTCCAGTAGAGCCTACTTTAGCGATAATTTCCCCCCGTTTCACTTTCTGTCCCTGTTTAACCAAATTTTGAGAGTTATGGGCATAAATGGTTTGAAAATTCTCGGAATGGTCAATAATAATTAATTTTCCATATCCTTTCACATAATCAGCGCAAAAAGAAACCTTTCCACTTTTTGCGCTGATTATGTTTTCACCCTCTCTGCCCCGAATATTTATTCCCTTTTGTCTTATATCGTTTTTTTTTGTTCCATAGAATGCAATTACTTTTCTTTTTAAGGGCCAAATAAAAGCCTCATCTTTTTTGCCAACATCAATGTTCAGCACATTTTCGGCATAAGGAATAAATAGCAATTGCTCCTTATCTATTTTATCCATATCAGAGAGTTTATTTATTGCTACAATATTTCCAATGGAAACTTTATAAGCTTGCGAGATTTTCCATAAGGTTTCTCCCTTTTTAACCTGATGATAAACTCCGGAGATTTTTGGCTTAGTTGGTAAAGGATGGTAGTCTATAGCAGCACAACCGGCGAAAAAAGACAGAAGACAGAAAACAAAAAACAAAAAACAGAATTTTTTTTTAGATAAAAATAGGTTTTGCATTTTTTATTTTATATTTATTTTTGCGTTTTGGCGATACTGTTTTCTTTTTTGCGTTTTGGCGATACTGGAGCGGGATACGGGAATCGAACCCGCGCATCCAGCTTGGGAAGCTGGCACTCTACCGACTGAGTTAATCCCGCAATATTCTTTTAAACTCTTTGACAACTGCTCTTGGATTTTCTGCTTCTTTTATTGCGGAACAGACAGCCACGCTTTTTGCACCAGCCTTAATAACCTCTTTGATATTGCTCAAATTTATTCCTCCAATGGCTGTAAAAGGAAGGGCTGTTTTTTCTTTAACCTCTTGAATTAAACTTAATCCCGTGGGAAAAAGGTTTGGTTTTGTAGATGAAGGAAACACCGGTCCAATGCCAATATAATCCGCTCCTTCCCTTTCTGCTTCTATAGCCTCTATAATGTTATGTGCAGATTTGCCAACAATCTTTTGGGAAATAATTTTTCGGACGCAGTCAATCGGAAGGTCATTTTGACCTAAATGCACACCTTCAGCGTCAACAGCTAAAGCAATATCAGGACGATTATTGACAATAAAGGAAATTCCGGCTTTATGAGTCCATTCTTTTATTTTGCTGGCTATGCTTAAAAACTCCTTATCTGTTTTCTTTTCTGTTCTTAATTGAACAACATCAGCCCCTGCTTCTATAATATCCTGGGCAAAACGCAAAACTTTTTCTTCCCTATGGTTAGGCGAATAATTTACAAGAACATATAATCTAAATTCTTTACCCAATCCCCTTTTCAATTTCATAAATTTCAAATCTCATTTCTTGAAACATCTTAGACTTCTCTGGATCCAAATATTGAGAAAACTCCTCCAAACATCGCAGGGCTTCTTTTATGCGCGCAAGATTAGCAGCCAATATTTCCTGCCAATTTTGCTTCGGTTTCCCTTCAATTTTTCTTCCTACATCTGTATTTACATTTCTTGCCTGCAAAAGTTGCTTATGCGAAAAATCTTTTTTAGCCAGAAATAGAGAATGCCGCAATTTCTTAAACCTTTCATTTAATCCTTTATTGTCTAAAATAAAACGGCTTATATCCTCGCATACCCTTAATCCCTCTGATGTTCGGTTAAAATTAGCGTCAATAAGTCGATAAGCATTCCTTTCTTTATCCATATAAATATTTAGATCTGTGTAATCAAAGGCGTCACTTTTTGCAACGTCTTATCCTTTCAATAATCAAACTTGTAGATTTGCCTTTGGTAAAAGGAACAACAAGTGTTTTACCTCCATAAGATTTCACAAAATCACTCCCTACCACTTCTTTTCTTTTCCAATCTCCCCCCTTTACCAAAACATTTGGTTTTATCTTTTTTATCAGATTTAAAGGAATTTGTTCCTCAAAGATAGTCACAAAATCCACAAACTCCAGAGCGGCTAAAATCCTTGCCCTTTCGCTTTGCGGAATTATTGGTCGTCCTTTCTCTTTTATCTTCTTTACCGAACTATCGCTGTTTAAACCGATAATCAAAATATCGCCTTGCTTTTGCGCCTTTTTTAAATAATTAATATGTCCAATATGTAGAAGGTCAAAGCAGCCATTAGTAAAAACTATCTTTCCCCCTTCCCTTTTTAGATTTTCAACTATCTCTTTTAATTCAGCTATTTTTTTAATCTTTTTATCAGGCATCAAAGTTCTACTTTATTATAAAATATTTTTCCTTTTTTTAAAATTTCTTGCACAAAACTTGCTTTTTCTAATCCCTTGATTTCATCTATATAAAATAAATCCGCCTCTATTCTTTTATCTATATCCGCACTTAATTTATACAAAAGCTTTTCTTTCTCTAAGTAATCTGCCCCCTTTTCTTCTTTGATAAAAACAGCAACATCTATATCGCTGTCTTCTCCCCCGCTTCCTTTAGCATAGGAACCATACAAAACCACCATTTTCAAATCAAAAAAGTTTTTTAATTTGGTTACATATCTATTTAGTTTATCTTCAATCTCTTTGTCATCCATTTTGATAACTCCTCTGTTCTTTTTATAATTTGCTTGCATCTTTCTTTTGAGAGGTTTTTAGATAGCTCATCTCTGTTTTTGGGATAAGAAACTTCCATACTTAAAGATTGCAATTCGTTCAACAAATCTTTCTGTTTTTCTGAAAAATAATTATACAAGTCGCTTCTTTCAGACAAAAATAGCAAATTATGAATATAGGGAGGGATTTCGTTTTTGATGCTTACATAATATCCTCTCAAAGATTTTTCTATACACTGATGGCACATAAAACCTACATAAAGGTATCTTTTGGTTTTAAGCATAGCCTTTGCAGTTTCCAAATCATATTTAGCCGTTTCCATCCAATATTTTATAGTTTTTTCATTCATTGCTTTTGATGCTAAATATTTTTTCCTCTACAATCTCACAAATAATATGCCCGATAGTAATATGGGTTTCTTGGATGTGGGCGGTGTCATCAGAAGGAACAATTAAACAAATATCAGCAACCTCTTTCAATTTCCCTCCGTCTTTACCGCTTAAAGCGATTGTTTTTATTCCTAAGTTTTTAGCCATCTGCGCAGCAGTAATCACATTATCGGCTTGTCCGCTGGTAGAAATGGCGAGCAGAATATCTTCTTTTTTGCCCAGAGCCAATATCTGTTTAGAAAAGATCTCCGAGTAAGAATAATCATTAGCAATGCTGGTAATAATGGAGGTGTCGGTAGTAAGGGCAAGCGCCGGCAGGGGCTTTCTTTCTTTTTTAAATCTATTTACGAACTCAGCGGCTAAGTGCTGAGCATCAGCTGCACTGCCGCCATTACCGCAGAGCATCACTTTCCCTTTATTCTGCAAACATTGAATTATTAAACCTATGATTTTGGAAATTAAATCAGTACAATAGCTTTCTTTTAATTTTTGCTTAACATTAATGCTTTCCTCAAGAATTTTTTGTATTTTTTCTTGCATTTTGTTTTTAGCGTATAGCGTATAAATTACCCAAAAAATACTTCAGCAATCTTGTAAAATTCTTCATCCACTACTTTTAGGGTTCCTACAGCGTCTTTCAGAGACACGGAAATTATTTTATTCCCCTGTAAAGCGGCCATTTGTCCGAAGTTTTTCTCTTTTACTAACTCTATTGCTTTTATTCCTAATCGCGTTCCTAATATTCGATCAAAAGCAGAAGGGCTTCCTCCGCGCTGGAGATGACCTAAAACTACAACTCGCGTTTCAAACCCTGTTCCTTTTTCAATCTCTTCAGCCAGCAAATTAGCAATTCCCCCTAAATGCACATGGCCAAAGGCGTCGCGATTTTCTTCTTGAAGAGCAAAATCTTTTTTGAACTTTGCTCCTTCAGCGACTACTACAATGCTGAATTTTTTTCCTCGCTGATGCCGTTTATTTATTAATTCATAAACCATTTGAATATCGAAAGGAATTTCAGGAATTAAGATAACATCGGCGCCACCAGCAATTCCTCCCTCAACAGCAATCCATCCGCTATGCCTTCCCATAACTTCTACAACCATTACCCGGTGATGTGATTCAGCAGTAGTGTGCAAGCGGTCAATGGCTTCGCTGACAATATTAATGGCTGTGTCAAAACCAAAGGTGTAATCCGTGCAAGAGAGGTCATTATCGATGGTCTTGGGAACCCCTATTACATTCAATCCCTCTTCGAACAACTTAAAAGCAACTCCTAAGGTATCTTCTCCTCCTATAGCGATTAAATTGTCAATATTATTGAAATTTTCCTTTACTTTACGGGTGTCTTCTTCTTTTTTGTAAGGATTAGTGCGTGAGGTTCCTAAAATGGTTCCCCCACGAGGCAAAATTCCCGACACCGAATTCAAATCTAAATTGACAAAATCATTTTCTATCAAACCCTGCCAACCATTTTTAAATCCGATTATTTCAAAACCTTCCTGTAGCCCTTTTCTGGTAACCGCTCTAATTACTGCATTGAGGCCAGGGCAATCCCCTCCCCCTGTCAAAATTCCTACGCGCATTTTCTCCTCCTTTCCTTTCTCGCGAAGCGAGAGCCTGCGAGAGTGAGCGAAGCGAATGGAGCAGGATAAGGTTCTTTTCCTTTTCCATTCTTTCCTTTTCTATCATATAGATATCTGTTTTGCCAATTCTTTCTTTTCTCTTATCCTTTCTTTATCGCTTTTTTCTACAATTTTAGATACATAAATCTCTACATCTACATCTTCTTTGATATTTAATGCCTCTTCTATTTGCGCCTTTATTATCTTTTGAGTTTCATCAGTAATTTTGGGTATATTTGCCGTGGAAAAAAGTGTAATTTTGGATATTATTTTTATGCTCTTTTTTTTGAGCAGTATTTTTGAGTTTATTTCTTTTATATCCAATAAATTCTCCACTGACCTTTTTATCAAATCTTCAATTACCGAAACAGCCATTGTGATTTTTCCGTTTTTTCCGTTTAGGGCAATGGTTTTCTCTCTTCGGTAGTTTTTTTCTAATAGATACAGAATCAAAAAAGCCGTAAGAATAAAAAGTATTCCTAATGTTACAGCAAAAAAAGAGAAATTAGGAATCTGAGAAATTCTAAATAAAAAATCGAAAAGTAAACCTAAAGTAAATGGGTTTATTACCGCTGCAATTAATACACCGCCCAGCAATAAGAAAAGTAAAGCAGAGAAAAAAGCGATTAGGGCAAATAACAATTTCATTTTTTCCTCCTGTTATCCGTCTGTGACGGATACTTGTTTTTAATCTGCGAAATCAAAAATTGTTCAAATTCAATACAAATTTAACAATCTCAATCTGTTTTCCTTTATCTAAAGGGAAATCCAAATGCTCTCTTTCTACAAACTTTCTCTTTTGGACAAGGTTATTTGCCGCAGACATTTTGTTTGTAGAGCGGAAAATTGCTGTAGCATAGCTTTTATCTTTGCAAAATTGTATTGCTTTATCTAACAGTTTTAAACCATATCCTTTGCGGCGGTGTTTGGGATGAACGAAAATACGGCGAAGCAAAGCCTTATTTTCAACTTTATCATCTTCCTTGATTCCAATTGTTCCGGCAATCTCATTCTTTTCTATCGCTACAAAAAAGCCCTCTTTTTTGCCTGAATAGTGTTCTTTTATGTCTTTTAAGTCGTCTTCAGAAAAAACAGGAAGCATATCAGAAAATTCATTTTTAAAAATAAAACGGATAAATTTTTCCACCCTTTCATTATCTTGCGCTCTAAACTTCCGGATATGCATTTTATTTCTTACCTTTTGATTCCTTGCTTTTCACTTCTTTGCCTTTTGCTTCTACGGCTGGTTTTTCTTTTTTCGTTTCCTCGCTAGCTTTTTCCGCTTTTTGTTTCTTTACTTTGATTTTTATGCTTTTAACCTTGGGTAATCCCAAAGGAGAATCTTCATCTTTCCATTTTTCGTTCTCTTTTAAGATCTTAATTCTTTCTAAACGCTTAAGCACGCTACGATGCCGTCCCATTGTGTTTGATTTTAAACTTGGATGTTGTGACATGATATCCTCCTTTCCTTTCTCGCAGAGCGAGAGCCTGCGAGATGACCCGCCTTAGGCGGGGAACGGAACACGAAATTCATAACATATTGTTTAAGGTTGTCAATGCTCGTATCGATGCTCGTTGCGGAAACTCGAAGCTCGATTTTTTCGCATTTTAAGCCTAATTTCGTGTTCCGTTCCCACACCAAGATTCCAGTTTCGATACCAGCTTCCATAACGACAAACCAGTTTCTACACCTTCAGTCTCGTGAAACCCTATTGCAAAGCAAATTTTGTTATCTAGCTTCTTTTACCGTTCTTTGATAAATTATTCTGTTTTTAACTTGATTCGCCTAAAGTGGAATAATGTTGGTCCATAGAAGACTTGAGCGAAACTCAAGTGCAAATTTTCTATCAAATTATCTGTTATGTCTTATATCTACTATTTCCCAATCAGGAAGAATGTTAAATTCGTCTTTGCTAATTTGGTTTATGCGCGAAAATTTTAAGAAAATAGTCATAATTTCTTTTCCTCGCTTATTGTAGAAAATATTCATTTTAGGAAGACCATTTTCAGCGCTAAGATAACTAAGTATTTTACCGGCAAAAGGTGTAAAGTTCAAAGTAGAGTTTGTTTTTAAAGATTGGAAAGATAGTTCAATTGCAAAAATCTTTTCTCCATTTAAATATTCTGTGCGTTTCAATTTTGCCGAACCATTTGTCAACGTCTCTTTTAAAGCGCCAATATCAGTACTAAAATGTAGTATTCCTCCCGCAGTTATTTCCTTTGCCGCGGGGCTTAAATTGCTCACATTTGAAGAATAAGCAGTTTTCTGATCAGGTTTGAGCTGCCAGAGGTTGGTTCTATCTATAAGAATATCTGTTTGTTGAAGCGAAAATTTATTTTTATTGTTAAATTTTGCTTCATCAATAAGTTTTACTTTATTGGTAAGTTTGACTTTAAGATTATCAGGCTGCAAAGAAATCCCGTAGCCCTCTTTTTCCGTTGCAGACTTTCCTTTGCGAATAATTTTAGACTTAAAATCCACCCGATAACTTTTTATCTCTGCTATTTTTCTTTCAATTTCGGCAATTGCCTCAAGACTTGTTTCTCTGGCAGACTTTTTCTTAACTTTAGAAGCTCTTCTTTTCTTTTTTGTATCCAGCGAAGAACTATATTTTTTAGAGGATATTTGACGAGAAGTTTGAAGACTTCTTTGCTTTGCTTTTTCTTTCGCGCGAAAAAAATTCGGGATTAGTATTATTGGCGCTAAAAGAGCTAATAGGGCAAATGAAACTAAAACAATCCATAGAACAATATGTTCTTTTTTTTTGTCTCCCTGCATTTTAGACCTCCATTTTAGCACTGATGGCACTGATGAAGAAACACTGATGGCACTGATGAAGATGTCAGTGTAATCAATGATTCATTTGTGAATAATGCAAATTTAATCTGCAACCTGCAGTCTCTGGCGTGAAACATGGACAACACCCAAAGCCAAAAATGTTGAGTAAATGAGAATATAGATAAGTCCAAACGCTGGGATGCGCACATTAAATAGAATAAATAAGGTGGCTAAGAAGGTTGCCGGAGTGAGAGCATAAATCCCAATATTAAGTAAATTTTTATATTGCAGTTTTGCGTTTATGATTGCATTTGTAATTAAAGAAACAAGACTAAACAAAAATAATTGCAAAAGTTTGCTAATCAGAAAATAAACAAATAAAAACATAAAGAAAGGAAGAAAAGCAATTTTCCAGAGGGTCCTTGCCCATTTGTCAAGGAGCTCATAGGTTAAGACAAAAAACTGTTCAGGTTCTGTCGGTGAACTTTTCCATGCCAGTTTAATAATTTCTCCTCTGCTATTGTCCCCTGGTTTTATATTTAATAAAGGCACATTTGCAAAGCTCTGTTCTTTTGTTTCTACAGCGCCAGTTGGTTTTGTTTGTTTAAAAATTAGCTTAGTTTCGGTTATTAGAAGCCCATTTTTATAATCGTCTAATGAGGTAATTTTGCCGGTTGTGTCAACAATAAATGCCCCTTCCTCTGCTAACAGACGGATAAACGGCTGTTCTGCATCAACAGAGAGCTTGCCATTTTTTATCTCTATCTGCTGAGGTAAATATTCCTTCATCTTTCCGGGAAGATTTTCGCTTATCCACTGATTTGCCTGCTGCAGTCCAGTTTTTATTACAAAACTAAATTTTCCTCCAATAAGCAAACCTACCAAAAGCAAAAATAAAACTAAATATTTGAAGCTTTTTCCAAAACCTTGTTCGGCAATCTCATTATAAAATTTGGGATTAAAACTCTGTCCCAAGCTTTTCCAAAAACTCATTTTCATTTTTTACGCTCCTTATTAGTACTGATGCCATTGAGAAAATGTCAGTGTAATCAGTGGGGTTTTTCTATCAGCGTAATCAGTGATTCATCAAATATTTCTGCACTGAAAGTATAAATTTCTGCTCCCTTTTTCCACGCATCAGCGGGCAAACCAGCTTTATAACAACCCTGCTTCAAAAATTCATCCTTATTCCAATTATTTTCTGTAGCTACTTGAGGCAGGAGCAAACCGGAGTCAAATCCTTTGCGGATAAAAATTCCATCTCTACCAATCTTGATTTCTTGCGTATCTTTAATCCTTTTTAACGGCGACAAAACAGAAATCTCTATTTTAATTTTGCTTAATTCCTCTTTTTGCAAAGGACTAAAACGGGGGTCGTTAACCGCCGCTTCAATAGCCATATCTGTTACTGCTTCGCATAATGGTTTTACAGCCTGAATATAGCCGATACAACCCCTTAATTGTCCATTTTGGGTAAGCGTTACAAAGACGCCTCTTTTTTTTATGAGTTCAGGATTAGTTTCATGCATTTCCGGTTTTTTCCGCTTGATTACATAGCTTCCAATCGCCTCCCGGGCAATACTAAGTAATCTTTTCTTTTCTTCATTGCTTAATTTTCCTTTCTTATCTTTTTTTATTTCTTGCCTGTAGCCTGCAACTTGCGGCTTGGAGCCGATTACTATCATGCTCCCATAACCTACCACCCGTGAGTTATCGCCGGTAACATCGCCGGAATGAAGATATTTCAAAAGTTCAATTTTATCCGCGCCCAATGTTTGAGCCGCAATTAGCGTAGTTACTACTGGCATTGCTCCGCAGAGCTGGCATTCTTCGGTTTGGACCTTCTTGTATAGCTCTTGAGGGTTGAATTTTTTGATTTCATCTAAGCTTGTTTTATCCAAAATTCTTGCTTTCTCAGAGGGATAAAAATGAGAAAAATCAGTGCTTGCCACAATAAGCGTCTTTTTATCTTTTGAATTCTCGGCGATTGCCTCGCCCAAGTCCAAACAATCTTGATAAGAACAATCGCCCATTATTATAGGAACAATCTTGAAATTTTTTAAGACTGTTTGAAGAAAGGGAATTTCCACCTCTATAGAATGTTCGCGTTGATGAGCGGACGGATAGAAATGGATATTGGAATTATTAATTATTGCTTTACTCAACTCTCTATCTATTTCTACATTTCCCAATGGTGTTTGGTAATATCCCTCCGCATAAACAGAAATGCCTTTAAAATAAACATAATGGCTGGGACCAATTATAACTACTGTAGAAAAATCCCTTTGCTCAATTGCTTTAAAGCTATAAGCCGCTACACCCCCAGAAAATTCATAACCGGCGTGTGGGCTGATAATAGCAACAATTTTTTCTTCTATATGCAGTGGAGGAACTTTATTTAGATAATCGTTTATTTGACTGCTTAATTTTTCTGCTCCTGATGGGTAAAACATCCCCGCCACAGCAGGTTTTCTTATCTGTTCACTCATTTCTTTCTCCCAAGGTTGAGACAAGGATGGACGGGAAAAAGAAAAGCAAAAAATAAGGATTAAAAAAAACAAAAAAAGGCAAAAAATGCTTACCTTGAAAACATTTTTCATTATTTTCTTTTATAGTTTGGGCATTCTTCAGCATTTGGTCTTTCTCTGCGAAAACAAACATTGCTGTAGTTATATCTGCAGCTATCGCAGAGGAACTTCTCTGCGGCGAATATCTTTTTAAGAAAAGATATTATTTTCTTTAGCATTTAGCAAAACCTCTTTAAGTAACTCTATGGGGATGTCGTCTTTGATAATTACTTGACCGATCTTTTTGGGAAGAACAAATTTTTGTTTGCCTGCACTTCTCTTTTTATCCATTTCTAATATTGCCAATATTTCTTGAGGATTGAACTTTTTTAAGGGAGATACCGGCAAATGCGCCTTCTGCAATAACCTTTCTATCTTTTTTGCATCTTCTCTATTCAGCAACCCTATTTTTTGGGCAATTTTGCCGGCGTAAACCATACCTAAAGAAACCGCCTGCCCGTGTTTATAGCTAAATTTACTCACTGTTTCGAAACAGTGTCCCAATGTATGTCCATAATTCAGAATTGTCCTTATCCCTTTTTCCTTTTCGTCCTCTTGAACAATCTTTGCTTTAATCTCAGCACATTGAAAAACTACTTTTTCCAAACAGGAAAGATCCAAATCCAAAATTTTCTCTATATTTTTTTCTAAATATTGAAAAAAACCTGCGTCTTTAATTACGCCGTATTTAATTACCTCTGCCAAACCATTATGCAATTCTTCTTGGGAAAGTGTGCGAAGCAAAGAAACATCCGTATAAACCAATTTAGGCTGATAAAAACTGCCGATTAAGTTTTTAATCTTTAAAAAATTTATCCCTGTTTTTCCGCCAATTGAGCTGTCTACTTGTGCCAATAAAGAAGTAGGAATCTGGACATAACGAATTCCACGCATAAAGGTAGCAGCGGCAAAGCCGCTTATGTCGCCAATTACTCCGCCACCTAACGCTATAATCAAAGACCTGCGGTCTAATTTTTCTTGAACCAACTTTCTGTGTATGTTTAATAGCTGTCTATAATCCTTGAATTTTTCCCCATCGGGAACAATAATAACAGATACCTTAAATCCTTTATTAAGCAGGCTTTCTTTGACGCTTTTTAAATGAAAGCTTGCAACAAGAGGATTGATGACAATTGCTATTTTAGAAATTGCTTCAAAATTCTGCAGCGAATCGCCTATATCTTTTAAAATTTCATTACCAACAACAATAGGATAATTCCTTTTATCTAAATTGACATGAACGGTTGGCATCTATTTATTTTAGCTTTTGCAGTTTTTCAATATCTTTACTTTTGCCTATTACTATTAGAGTATCACCCTTTTTAATTATGTCGTTACCTGCGGGAGAAATATTAATTTCTTGTTTTATTTCTGTGTCTCCTTTATCTGTGATAGAAGGGATTTTCTTTTTTATAGCAATGACATTTGCTTTATATTTACTGCGAATATTTAATTGCTGCAGAGAATTATCAATGAAAATTGAAGGGGCAACTATCTCGATAACGCCATAATCCGAAGAAAGATTAATATATTCAATAATCTGCGAGGATATTAAACTATTGGCTAACTGGATTCCCATATCTCGTTCTGGAAAAACAACTTTAGTAGCCCCTATTTTTCGCAAAACTTTACCCTGAATTTCTTCAACCGCCTTTGTTACAATCTCTTTTACCTCCATTTCTTTTAAAATTAAGGTAATTAAAATACTTGCTTCTAAATTTTTGCCAACAGCGACGATAGCTACATCTACATCCTTAGCCGCTAATTTTCTTAACGCTTTTCCATCTGTGGCATCTATTTGCACAGCTTGCGTAATCAAGGAAGAAATATTTTGCACTTTTTCTATGTTGATGTCAATTCCTAAAACCTGATGGCCTTTTTCGCTTAAAGTTTTTGCTACGCTTGAACCGAATCTTCCTAAACCAATTACAGCAAACTGTCGCATTAGAAATCTCCTTTCCTTTCTCCCGCCTGAGGCGGGGAATGGAGCAGGTTAAAGGTTCTGTCTGAAGGCAAGGCAAAATTTGAGTCGAAACTCCGAAACTTCGGGGCGGAGGAATTTTTGTAAAACTCTTGTTTTTATTTTTTCACCACTTCCACAATCTTCTTAAACGCCTCGGCATCATTGACTGCTAAATCTGCTAACATCTTTCTGTCCAATTCAATATTTGCTTTCTTTAAGCCTTGAATAAGACTGCGATAGGTGGTGCCGTTAATTCTTGCGGCGTTATTTATGCGGATTATCCATAGGCTTCTAAAATTTCTTTTTCTAACCTTACGGTCGCGGTAGTTGTAAGCCAAAGCCCTTTTTACTGTTTCGGCAGCTGTTCGAAAAAGCTTACTTCTTCCCCCGCGAAACCCCTTTGCTAATTTTAAAATCTTTTTTCTTCTTCTGCGAGAAGCCGGTGCGTTAGTTGCCCGCGACATATTTTCTCCTTTCGTTGCCTTTTAAAAAAAATATTTATCTATTCTGCAAAAAGACATCGAGTATCATTCTGCGGTTAACCCGCAGAATCTATTCATTATCCTTTCTTTTTCTTACTTGCAACCTGCAGCTTGTAGCTTAAAACCTATTTATGCGCCAATAAAGTTTTAATCTTTTTGCTATCGGCTTTATTCACCAAATCTGCTGATTTTAATCGTTGCATTCTTTTGCCGCTTTTTTTACTCAAAAGATGGTTGCCGTAAGCCTTGCTTCTTTTTACCTTGCCTGTTTTGGTTATTTTAAAACGCTTGCTAATACTTTTTTTAGTTTTCCTTTTCATTTTACTAATCCTGCATTGATTTTTTAACCTGTGGCTTGAAGCTTGTGGCTTGTAACCTACATAGGCGCTATTACTACTACTATATTTCTTCTTTCTTTGAAAGGAGAAACCTCTACTTTTCCTTTATCCTTCAATGCCTCAACAAATCTTTCTATAACCTTTCGCCCATTATCCAGAAATTTTATTTCTCTCCCTTTAAAAAACAATCTTATTTTTACTTTATGCCTTTCCTGCAAAAATTTGCTTGCCTGTTGGAGTTTTGTATTATAATCATGTTCACTGATATAAGGACGCACCCTAATCTCTTTTAAATCTCCTTTTTTATGCTTCTTTTGTGCCTCCTTTTTTCGCTTATTTTGCTCGTATTTAAATTTACTGAAATCGATAACTCGGCATACCGGAGGTTTGGCATTGGGAGCAATTTCCACTAAATCCAACTCCTCCTCTTGCGCCAATTTTAACCCCTCTTCCAAAGGTAAAATTCCTCTTTGCGTTCCTTTTGCGTCAATAAGCCGAATCTCCTTTGCCCAGATTTGCCTGTTTATCCTTGTTCTCTTTTCTCTTATAGGTCTTTTAGAAATATTATCACCCCCTGACTCAATTTTGGCATCTTGCCAAAATTGATAAATCTCAAATTTCAAACACCAAATTACAATATTCAATAACCAAAATGATTATTTAGACGGGATCAATTGAAACTTGGGATTTGTATTATAAATTCTTCTATTTTCTTCTTTCCCAAATCCCCCTTCCCCCTTTCTCTAACAGCAATATTTCCGTCCTTTTCTTCTTTGTCCCCAACAAGTAAAAGATAAGGGATTTTCTGTAGTTCGCCATCGCGAATTTTATAACCCATTTTTTCATCGCGGGCATCAATGTCGGTTCTTAAAAAAGCGGTTTCCAATTTCTCCTTTACTTTTTGAGCATAGGAAATGTGCCGTTGGGCAATAGTAATAATTCTTATTTGAACAGGGGCAAGCCAAAAAGGAAATGCCCCAGCATAATGTTCAACTAAAATCCCCAGAAATCTTTCTATAGAACCAAATGCGGCTCGGTGAATCATTACCGCTGATCGCTTTTTGTTATCCTTGTCGGTATATTCTATGTTAAATCTTGCCGGCATTGAAAAATCAACTTGAATTGTACCACATTGCCACATTCTTTGCAAGCAATCTTTAATGTGAAAATCAATCTTGGGTCCATAAAAAGCCCCTTCTCCTTTTCTTATTTTATAGTTTATTTTGCTTTTTTTTAATGCGTTATGAAGAGAGTTAGTTGCCCTTTCCCACATTTCATCACTGCCAATTGAGCTTTCCGGACGGGTAGAGAGTTCAATACTACACTTTTCGAATCCCAAGATTTCGTAAATTCTTAAAATCAAATTACTTACCTTAACTATTTCATCTGTAAGTTGCTCAGGTAGGCAAAAGATATGAGCATCATCAATAGTAAAAGCCTTCGCTCTGAACAACCCGTGTGTAACACCGGAAAGTTCTTGCCGATGCACTAAACCCAATTCGGCAATTCTTAGGGGAAACTCGCGATAAGAATGCTGTTTTTCTTTATAAAATAATAAACAACCGGGACAGTTCATTGGTCGTACTGCGTATCTTTTTCCTGCCATTTGGCTAAAATAAATGTGGTCCTTGTAATGTTCGTAATGTCCGCTTTGTTTCCATAAATCTTCTTCTAAAATCAAAGGAGTTTTAATCTCTAAATAGCCCTCTTTTTGGTGTTCTTTTCGCCAAAAATTGATTAGATTTTGATAGAGGATAACTCCTTTAGGATGATAAAAGGGAGCAGCTGGCGCCTCGGGATGAAAACTGAATAAATCCAATTCCTTTCCTAATTTGCGGTGATCTCTTTTTTTTGCCTCTTCTAAATTTCTAATGTGTTCTTCTAACTCTTCTTTTTTCTCAAAAGCAGTACCATAAATTCTTTGCAGCATTTTGTTTTGTGAATTACCCTGCCAATATGCTCCAGCAATGCTAATTAGTTTAAACGCTTTAATTTCTCTTGTGGATTTTATATGCGGGCCATGGCACAAATCAACAAAATCCCCCTGTTTATACACGCAAAGATTATCATCTCCTATTTTTTCAATCAACTCCAATTTATAGTCTTCATTCAATTCTTTGAAAAGCTTAGTCGCTTCTTCTTTGGAAATCTCTTCTCGGGAAAAAGGAAGATTGCGAGCAATTATCTCGCGCATCCTTTTTTCTATTTTTTTCAGGTCTTGCGGCTCAAATCCTTCGGGGCAATCAAAGTCGTAATAAAAGCCGTTTTCAATAGCCGGACCAATGCCCAATTTAGTTTGCGGATAAAGCTCTTTTACCGCTTGGGCAAGAATATGAGCAGTGCTATGTCTTAGGGTTTGAAGGTTCATTGTTGGAAATTGGGATTTTGACATTGGGATTTACCATTCGAACAATCTTGCCTTTATCCTGAAGAGCCTCGCTTCGCTCACTCTTCAGGCTCTCGCTTCGCAAAGAACCTGACATCGCTTTCGGCAATGTCTTGCCTAACGGCGAAAAAGGAAAATGGAACAGCGAAAGTTTGCTTTCGCAAACCTTTCTATCCTCGTCGCTTGCTCGCTTTGCTCGCGCACTCCTCGGCTCTCGCTTCGCACAACCTTGCCTTTATCCTGCGTCCGTTCGCTCACGCTCACTATCGCAGGCTCAAATTTCCCTTCGGGCAAATTTGGAAGGGTTGGTGGGCGGTACAGGGCTCGAACCTGTGACCTTTTCCACGTCAAGGAAACGCTCTCCCGGCTGAGCTAACCGCCCCCCCTAATTTAGCTAATTGCTGGATTTTTCGTTGTTTATTCTAAACTATCCGCTAATTGTCTTCAGCATTCCTAAAGAAGTAGCAAAAAGCGCAATAGCTAACAATGCAGGAATTATTGTTGAAAGAATTACCGCCGCGATTGATTTCCCTAAAGAAAGATTATGCTTTATTTCTCCTCCACGAATAACAATATACAATCCGTAAATATTAGCAATAATTCCCAAAATTGGAATCCATGAAAAGGCCAATACGACATAAGAATATGCCCGAATTGCCAAACTTTCCTTATAACTTCCCTTGCCTCCAAAAATTTTAAAGAAGCAATGGAAAATAAGTCCGGTTACAAAAAGTGCCAAAAGAATAGAAACAAAAACATAAAGAAAAGACAATAGCAGATTATCAACGAGAGCAAACTTTCCGCCTAAAGCTTGACCAACAAGAACTGCTCCTATGCTATAAACAAGAATATTAACAGCGGCAAACTTTATGGCTTTTCCATATTCCATTGTTGTTTCAGCAAAAAAGTCTTTGGGCTTTAAAAGTACCCTCTTCCAGTCGCTGATAAACTGCTTAAAAAATTCGCCTTTTTTTTCCAACAATTCATTTTCCATTTTTAATAAGCACGCATCTTACGGAACGCAGTGAACGTAAGTTGCTGTGCGCATTGAACCCAGCACTAATTTTCTACTATGGTTAAGCATCCTTGAAAAATTAGTGCTGGGTAAAGTTCAACTAAATAATTTGGCTTTGGCTCGCGCCTCGCT